>CBDVDU010000201.1:0-4887 GCA_965372825.1 uncultured Gammaproteobacteria bacterium
AGACGCTCTTCCGATCTTTTAATAACCTCCGAAACTTTAAAGTATAATGCACTGCGAGTCCTCAAAGGTCTGGCAGTGCTTCCGGATATTATTTAATTTTTATTCCTTAGCCTGATCATCAGGCATCTATATTTAATTTCTCATCTAGCTATGTACAAATATGAAGGTTTACTTGTTCATCAAGAATATGATGAACAAGGTGTCATTGAAATCGTCGAGACGGCGGGTGTGCGTGCTTTGCACTTTGGCACTAGCCCTAGGCAAAGCAGTATGATGATGAGTGCGCCGAATGAATTACATTCTGCTTATACTCGATCTATGATGGTTTGGTTGCTATTTAAAGAGCAACCAAATGATGTTTTGATGGTTGGCTTGGGTGGTGGATTATTAACCAAATATCTACTGTATCATTTTCCAGATTGCCAAATTCATACAATAGAATTCCGTAAAGCGATGGTAAAAATTGCCCGTCGTTTTTTTACTTTGCCGCTAGAATCACGCTTAAAAATAAAAATAGCTGATGGTGCTTTACATATTAAACAGCAAAGCTTACAAACACCCGAAAAACATGACCTTATTATGATCGACGCTTTTGATCATGTGGGTATGGCAGATACTATGCAAGGGGTGAATTTGTTTGCTGCCTGTAAAGAGTTACTTACTGATGAAGGACTATTGGTCATTAACTTATGGGGGACAGAAAAAGATTTATTTAAACAAATTGCTTGGGAAATGGGTACAACGTTTAATTGGAAAATATTATTTCTACCCGTCCGTGGCCGTGGCAATGTTATTGGCTTAGCATTTGCAGAAGGCCATAGTAAATTTTCCATGAAAGAATTACGCCAGCGAGCGAAAGATTTAGAAGAGCAATATCAAATTGAGTTTTTAGATTTTATTAAAGATTTAAAGCGCAATAATGCCAGTGTGTTAAAAAAGGTAATAACAGCATGAATATTTTAGACGCCAAAAATATATTCTCGTATCGAAAGTTTTGGGCGCACCGTTTTGGTGTTGCTCCTGAGCTGCCGATGAGTCGAGATGAAATGGATCAACTGGGCTGGGATAGCTGTGATGTAATTTTAGTGACTGGAGATGCTTATATTGATCATCCCAGTTTTGGTATGGCGTTGATCGGGCGACTATTAGAAGAGCAAGGTTTTCGTGTTGGCATTATTTCTCAGCCGGATTGGCATAGTGCTGAGGGTTTTAAGCGCTTAGGGCGGCCGAATTTGTTTTTTGGAGTCACTGGTGGAAATATGGACTCCATGGTTAACCGCTATACTTCAGATAAAAAAATTCGCTCGAATGATGCTTACACGGCTAATGGTGATGGCGGTAAACGGCCGGATAGGGCGGTCAATGTTTATTCACATCGCTGTCGTGAGGCCTATAAAGATGTGCCGATTATTATTGGTGGGATTGAGGCTAGTTTACGGCGTATTGCTCATTACGACTACTGGAGTGATAAAGTCAAAAAATCAGTATTGCTGGATTCTAAAGCTGATTTACTCGTTTACGGTAATGCTGAGCGCCAAATTACAGAAATTGCTCATCGTTTAGCGGCAGGGGAGCCTATTGCTGATTTAAAAGGTATTCGAGGCACGGTGCATTTTGTTAAACAAGTGCCTGCTGGCTGGACAGTTAAGGATTCATCCGATATTGATCAGCCCGGATTGGTGATTAAGCCTAAAAACCCTTATCTGATGGAAGATGAGGCGGTTTGTGCTGAGAAAACTAAAGATGGACCTGATAGCTCATTAATTGAGCCCAAACATGCTCGAATTAGTAATGACCAGCGTAACAAAACAGTGATTCGATTACCTGATTTCGAGACAGTTAAAGATGATCCGATTCAGTATGCGCATGCTTCACGCGTGATGCATGGTGAAACTAATCCGGGTAATGCACGGCCTTTATTGCAAAAGCATATGCAGCGTTATTTATGGATTAATCCGCCTCCAGTACCACTAACCATGAGTGAGATGGATGGTGTCTTTGGTTTGCCTTATTCGCGTGTACCGCATACTCACTATGGTAAAGCGAATGTGCCTGCATTTGAAATGATTCAGCATTCGGTTAATATTATGCGCGGCTGTTTTGGCGGTTGTTCATTTTGTTCGATTACAGAGCATGAAGGGCGAATTATTCAAAGTCGTTCAGAAGATTCTATTATTAAAGAAATTGAAGCTATTCGCGATACTTCCCCTAATTTTACCGGTAATATTTCTGATTTGGGTGGGCCTACAGCGAATATGTATCGCTTGGCTTGTAAAGATGAAAAAATTGAAATGGCTTGTCGTCGGCCTTCGTGTGTGTTTCCTGGGATCTGTGAAAACTTAAATACTGACCATACGCCGCTGATTAAATTGTATCGACGGGCGCGTGCCTTACCTGGCATTAAAAAGATTCTGATTGCCTCAGGCCTGCGTTATGATCTTGCTGTTGAATCACCAGAATATGTAAAAGAATTAGTGACACATCATGTCGGTGGGTACTTAAAGATTGCCCCAGAGCATACCGAAGAAGGGCCTTTATCTAAGATGATGAAGCCAGGCATGGGGACTTATGATCGCTTTAAGGAGATGTTCGAGAAATATTCCAAAGAAGCAGGGAAGGAGCAATATTTAATTCCTTACTTTATTGCTGCACATCCGGGGACGGAAGATACCGATATGCTTAATCTTGCTTTATGGTTAAAGCGTAACGGCTTTAGAGCTGATCAAGTGCAAGCATTTTTACCATCGCCCATGTCTATAGCTACAGCCATGTATCATTCGGGTAAAGATACTTTAAGCAAGGTGAGTCGTAGTGCATCGGATATGTCGATTCCTAAATCGATTAAGCAGCGTCGTTTGCATAAGGCTTTCTTGCGTTATCATGATTCCAAAAATTGGCCCTTATTACGTGAAGCATTAAAGAATATGGGACGTGCAAACTTGATTGGTAACGGTAAGCAACATCTCGTTCCGAATTGGCAACCGAAAGAAGGGGGTAAGGATGATAAGATCATTAATAAGGGTAAAAGTTTTAGAACGCAACGCACAGAAAATAATCAGCGTCGAGCACCTAGTAGAAATCATAAAAAAAGATAAAAAACCTTTGCAATTTATACAGAACGCCTTATAATACTCGCTCTTTAGCTGGTGTAGCTCAATCGGTAGAGCAACTGATTTGTAATCAGTAGGTCGCGGGTTCGATTCCCATCACCAGCTCCATATTTAAAGAAACACTTTTATGGATGAAAGTGGTGTTAAAAGCTTATTTAGCTGGTGTAGCTCAATCGGTAGAGCAACTGATTTGTAATCAGTAGGTCGCGGGTTCGATTCCCATCACCAGCTCCATATTTAAAAACCTGTTACAGAAATGTAACAGGTTTTTTTTTGTCTTTTAGGAAGTGAGTTTAGCAGAGACTTTTTGATAGACAACTATGGTGTGTTTTGAATAAAGTATACTGATCCCACTTCATTATTAATGACTTATTATGTTTATTTCTCTCAGAAAATACACCAGCGTTACTATTTATATCGTAATAGCTGTAACGCTTAACGCATGTACTACGACAGGCACTGCACGGAAAATCACTGATCAAGCTATTGTCAGTTGGGGAGCAGATGAAGGAATTAAGCGTCTGGAAGAATCCCAATACAAAGTCGATTTTTTTAAGTTAGCTAATCACTTTGAAAGCCAAAATAATAAACTCTTTTGCGGGCCAGCATCAGCAGCTATTGTGCTTAATGCCTTACGGGTGCGTAATAGTGCTATTCGTTTGCCGGAAGATAACAGTCTATTAAATGACTCAGATCAGCAATTTATTGCGGCTAGTAAAAAATGGAGTCCGTTTTTTCAGCGTTACACGCAAAATAATATTTTTATAAAAAGCCCTAAATCGAGAGCTTTAGTTTTAGGTGAAGTATTGCAAGATGCGAAAGGTACTGTGCTTATTGGAAGTAATGGTAAGGCGAAAAAAGATCGAGGCTTTCAGTTACGGCAATTTGGGGGCTTATTCACTGCACATGGATTAAGCACTAAAATAGTCGTTGTTCAGCAATGCATGAGCGATCAAGAGATTAAAGCAGAGTTAATAGCAAATTTAAGAACTGCGGATGATTACGTTATTATCAATTATAAGCGCAAAGTTTTAAATCAACCTGGCGGCGGCCACCTTTCACCTTTAGGTGCATATCATAAGGCGTCGGATTCATTTTTAGTTATGGATGTCACGCCGAATAAAGCCGATTGGGTTTGGGTGAAATCTGAGTTATTGATTAGCGCAATGCGCACTTTTGATACAGTAGAAAATCGGGGGTATTTATTGCTGAGTGAGGGAATTGAATAAGCTTAAGATTTTAACTTGCTTATGATTGCTTGAGTGTTTTTGAAGCTATCTAGTTGCAAATGTATTTTATTGCATTACAATTTAATTCGTTATGTAGTACAAAGGAGCATTATTATGAAGACAGATATAATTAGTACACGAATTGAACCTGGTATGAAAATTGAATTTACTCATGTATGTGAGGAAATCGGCTTAAGCCCTTCGCAAGCGATTAAATTATTTGCAAAAGCTGTTATCAATTATGGTGGAATCCCATTTGAGCTGAAAGTTAAGCAACCAAATAAAAACACCATACAGGCCATACAAGAATTAGAAGAAGGTCAAGGGCATAGGTCAGCAGGCGCATCAGAGCTATTTAACGAGCTTGAAGTGAAGTTATAAAATGCTTGAAATCATATATTCAAGCCAGTTTAAGAAAGACTTTAAAAAAGCAAGAAAGTTACCATTAGCAGACTTAAAGGCTATATTTGAGGTGATTTTTTTTAAAACTAAGTACATATGCATAATTACAAAACGTTTTTTGTAGGTTCGAATTTATTCGTACCTTG
>CBDVDU010000202.1:0-4818 GCA_965372825.1 uncultured Gammaproteobacteria bacterium
TACAAGTATTTAAAGACAAGCAACTTTGGCATAAAGTAGCACCAAACGTACAAGTTCATCTAGAAAAAGGCGCGCAAGGTATCATCAGCGAAACACCTAAATCGGATGATGCTATTTTCAAAAACACGGGGCATACACTATGCGGCAGTAATGCCATTAGCGTACAAGCCATTAGCCAAACAGCTCAAAACTTAGATTACGATCTGCATTTATACAGCAAGCAACTTACCGGCGAAGCCAAACAAGTCGCCGAAGATTTAGTGATCTACGCTCAAAAACTACTCGCACAAGGCATCGATAAACCTTACGCTATTTTAGCGGGCGGTGAAACTACAGTTACTCTTATGGGTAATGGCTTAGGTGGGCGCAATCAAGAAATGGCACTAGCCTTTGCAATCGCCGCCGAAAAACACCAACTTAACGCAAATTGGGTCTTTTTAAGCGGCGGCACCGATGGACGCGACGGCCCTACCGATGCGGCAGGTGGAATGGTCGATCCACAAACAATGACGCGTATGCGCAACGCAACCATTGAGCCTAAACAATATTTAGCCAATAATGATGCCTATCACGCTTTACAAATATCCGAGGATTTGCTGATAACAGGCGCAACAGGCACCAATGTTGCTGACCTGCAAATACTGCTAATCCAGCCACAGCTTATATAACACTTCTCATTTAGGAAACCACCATGTTTAAAAAATCAATGACTATTGCAGGTTTTGACGATGAACTCTTCCAAGCGATTGAAGAAGAACGTCAACGCCAAGAAGACCATATAGAATTAATTGCCTCAGAAAACTACACCAGCCCACGCGTAATGGAAGCGCAAGGCACGCTATTAACTAATAAATATGCCGAAGGTTATCCGGGCAAACGTTATTACGGTGGCTGCGAATATGTCGATAAAGCAGAGCAACTAGCGATAGACCGCGCAAAGGAATTATTTGGTGCAGATTACGCTAACGTGCAACCGCACTCTGGCTCACAAGCTAATATGGCCGTGTTTATGGCATTGATTCAGCCTGGCGACACAATTCTAGGTTTAAGCCTTGCTGATGGCGGACATTTAACCCACGGCGCAAAACCTAATTTTTCTGGCAAAATCTACCACGCAGTACAGTACGGCTTAGATTATGAAACGGGTGAAATTGATTACGATCAAGTGGAAGCACTTGCTTTAGAGCACAAACCTAAAGTGCTTGTTGCTGGTTTTTCTGCTTATTCACGCATCTGGGATTGGCAACGTTTTAGAGAGATTGCTGATAAAGTCGGTGCTTATTTATTTGTTGATATGGCGCATGTTGCTGGTTTAGTTGCTGTCGGTTTATACCCTAATCCAGTCCCCATTGCTGATGTCGTCACCAGCACCACACATAAATCTTTACGCGGCCCGCGCGGTGGTTTGATTCTGTGTAAAAGCAACCCAGAACTTGAGAAAAAATTTAACTCAAATATTTTCCCAGGTATTCAAGGCGGCCCATTAATGCACGTAATTGCAGCGAAAGCCGTTGCCTTTAAAGAAGCTTTACAACCGGAATTCAAAGTCTATCAACAACAAGTAATTGATAATGCCCGCGCAATGGCGGCCGTATTTATGGCGCGTGGTTTTGATGTGATTTCTGGCGGTACCGACAATCATTTAATGCTAGTTTCATTAATTCCCAAAGGCATTACCGGCAAAGCCGCTGATGCTGCATTAGGCTTAGCGCATATCACTGTGAATAAAAATGCCGTACCGAATGATCCAGAATCACCTTTCGTCACTAGCGGCATCCGCGTTGGCACACCTGCCCCCACATCACGAGGCTTTAAAGAAGCGGAAGTCACCGAAATTGCCAGCTGGATGTGTGATGTGATGGAAAATATGGAAGATGAAACCGTTATTACAGCAGTACGCGAGAAAGTACATGCATTATGTAAGCGCTTTCCTGTTTATCGCGACTAGCATTATTGTTGGGTTACGTTTTTATTGCTTCGCAAGAAAAATCTAACCCAACCTACTAAACTGAGGTGTTTCATGGCTTTATCAATAAAAGAACAAGACTGGCAAACATTGCCCGAGCAAGCACAACAAGAAGTTTATGATTTTTTTATGTTTATAAAACAACGTCATGATAAAGACAAATAAAGCTCAGTTAAAGATAGCTCTGAAACCTCTGCGCTCGCTAACCATAGCGCAAATACAATTGAAGCATGGTTAGATGACAAAGAAGATGACGTATGGAAATAAGCAATAACAAAAAAAACAACCCAATTAAATTATGAAAGTATTGCTCATTGACTTAGAAAATTGCCCTAGCCAAACAAGTAAATTGCTGGAGAATTTAGCCGACTATTCCCAAGTTATTATTTGTTATGCTCAAAGTGGAGCAAAAATACCCATTGACTGGGTTATCCCTCTAACAAAATCGGTTAATGACAATACATTGAAAATCATTAAAATGCCTGCTGTAAAGAAGAATGCCGCTGATTTTGGCATTACCTTTTGGGCAGGAGCATTAATGGCTCAATTACCTGAGAAAACTCATTTTGATATTGTTTCTAATGATACTGATTTAGATATTGCTATCGAGTTGCTTACCTCACAGTTACGCAGTGCAAAACGCATAGGAATAATCAAAAAACAAACGGAAATATTGCCGACACCGACACCTACAACTCAATCCATGAGTGATGCCTCCCAAGATTATTGTTTGCACTTAAATAGCCATTCAAATAAACCCGCAAAAAAAACGACACTATTAAATAGCATCACGAGCAAATTTAAAAGCGATGCAAGTATTAAGCCCGCCTCGGTGCTACATGAATTAACTCAGCACGGCATTGTTATCACATACAATGACAGCGATAAAATCACTTACAATATCCAAAAATTACACTCCTTAAAAACAAACTAAATCATTTTCAGGATTAAAGATGTCCGATATAGAAATTGCCCAAAAAGCCAAAATGCAGCCGATTATTAATTTAGCGGCGGAAAAATTTAATATTCCTGCGGAACATTTAGACCCTTACGGTCATTACAAAGCCAAAATCTCACTGGAATATGTCGACAGCTTAAAAGATCAACAAGACGGTAAACTGATTTTAGTCACTGCCATTAGCCCTACCCCAGCTGGCGAAGGTAAAACCACGACAACCGTTGGCTTAGGTGATGCGATGAATCGCATCGGCAAGAAAACCATTATGTGTTTGCGCGAGCCATCGCTCGGCCCTTGCTTTGGTATGAAAGGCGGCGCGGCTGGCGGTGGTTATTCTCAGGTCGTCCCGATGGAAGATATTAACCTGCATTTTACTGGTGATTTTCATGCTATTGGTGTCGCGCATAATTTATTATCTGCGATGATTGATAACCATATTAATCACGGCAACAAATTGGGCATAGACTCACGCCGCATAAAGTGGAAACGTGTCGTCGATATGAATGACCGCGCATTACGTCAAATCACTGTCGGTCAAGGCGGCCCTGCAAACGGCTATTGTCGTGAAGATGGCTATGATATTGTGGTTGCTTCGGAAGTGATGGCAATTTTATGTTTAGCCACTAACCGTGCTGATCTAAAAGAACGCCTAGGACGTATCGTTATCGCGTATAAAACCGATAAAATCACACCTGTTTATGCGCGTGATTTGAACGCCCAAGGTGCAATGGCCGCACTATTAAAAGACGCGATCAAACCCAACCTAGTACAAACCCTAGAAAACAACCTAGCCATTATTCATGGTGGACCTTTCGCCAATATCGCCCACGGCTGTAATACGGTAACGGCAACTAAAACAGCTTTAAAACTGGCTGATTATGCCATTACTGAAGCAGGATTTGGTGCGGATTTAGGGGCAGAAAAATTTATCGATATTAAATGCCGCATGGCAGGACTTAAGCCTTCAGCTGTTGTCTTAGTAGCAACTGCAAGAGCGATAAAGTCACATGGGGGTGTGAAAAAAGACGAACTAAATAATGAAAACCTAGCCGCGATAGAATCTGGCTTTGCTAATCTGGAGCGTCACTTACACAACATCACTGAACACTACGGCTTACCTTGCATAGTGTGCATCAACCATTTTACTTTTGATACTGAAGCGGAAGTTGCCTTGATTATCAAAAAATGTGAGGCACTCGGTGCAAAATGTATCGTTTCCAAACATTGGGCAGAAGGCGGTGCAGGCGCAGAAGCTTTAGCACAAGAAGTGGTTAATATCGTGGATAATCGCGAGCCAGGCTGTAGTTTTGTGTACGATGAATCATTACCCCTTTGGGACAAAATCGAAGCGATTTCAACTAAACTGCACGGTGCTGCAAATATCACTGCCAGCCCTAAAGTCAAAGCCGAAATTAAAGCCCTACAAGCAGAATATGGTCATTTCCCGATCTGCATGGCGAAAACACAAATGTCATTTTCTACCGACCCGACAGCCATAGGCGCGCCCTCTGGTCATACGGTAGAAATTACTGAAGTTCGCTTAGCGAATGGTGCAGGTTTTATTGTCGCTATTGCCGGTAATATGATGACCATGCCGGGTTTACCTAAAGTCCCAGCGGCTGAGCGCATTGATATTACTGATGAAGGTGTAATTACGGGCTTGTTTTAAGCGTTTTATCTGGATAAGGTAGGCTGGAATAGCGTAGCGTTTTCCGGCATATTTCCGCTTAAGAACACGCATAAAATAATCTGTACATCATCAAATGGGTCGCTGGTTATTTTATGCTCTATGGTGGAAAACGCTAACGCTATTCCACCCTACTTACTGATGCTAGTTGCATTGATAAAATTATTGCAAACGAAGGTATCTAATGAAAAGCGTTCAGAAAGCAAC
>CBDVDU010000203.1:0-4763 GCA_965372825.1 uncultured Gammaproteobacteria bacterium
CATACCTTTATTAATTGCATTATTTAAAGCAAGCTCAAGGCTGGCTTTATCGCCCGCATGGTTTGTTATCGCAGTTTGTACGATGGTAAAAATTTTCTCACTATTCGCGTATTCATCATTAATAGCCTCTTGTTGTGCTTGTGCTAAGCGGGTTAATAACGGTGTTTTAAAATCCGCATCAATAACAGCATCTGGATTTACCTCTAAAGCAAGATAAGCCATATACGTGCCGCCAAAATGCTCATTTAAAACGCGATCAGCGACACGAATAATATGTGAAGGTGCAAACCATTTAATCGGGTTGTCGTTAACATTAATCTTACTGATACCATAACCTGCTACGCCTACTGCTGTTAGCGTGAGCATTAGAATCAATAGTGCGTGGTTATAGGTAAATTGACCTGTTTTAGCCAATAATTTTGCCATAGGCGTTTTAGTTTCTTCGACTTTAGCATCTTCTGTGGTGATAAAGCTGGCTAGCTTTTCATCAGAAATTGACACAATAAAGGCTGGAATAAACGTCACTGACCAGATCCACGCTAAAAATACGCCGATAGCAATGTAAATACCAAATACTTGTACAGGGGGAATCGGTGTTAATGCCAATGAGGCAAAACCGGCAATGGTTGTTAAAGTGGTAATTAACATCGGTGTAAACAATTCATTCATCACGTGAATGATGGTTTTGCGTTTATCACGAATGGTATTATAGCGGTCGAAAAAATCCGACAAAATATGTACAGCATCTAAAATCGCAATGGGCATGATGAAGATAGGAATCATCGAGCTCATAATATGGATAGTATTGCCGGTAATAATGAGTAAGCCCATCGTTGATAAAGCGCAGACCATTGCGACAATCATCGGTGAGGTAACAAAAATCAAGTGCTTAAAAAACCACCAAAGCAGCAAAAAGATCACTAGCATTGCTAATGGCGCAGAAATAGCCATTTGCTTAAACATTTCGACACCAAAGGTATCTTGAGCGACGGGTAAGCCAGTAATATAGTATTCTTCTTCGGTGACACCAAATTCAGCAATTTTGGCTAATAGCTGCTCGCGTACTTGATAGCTGACATTTTTATTGGTAATCGGTAAATATAAAGCAATCGCTTTGCCGTCATCACTGACTAATGTGCCGTTTAAGAAAGGAATATTCATGGCGCGATCACGTACCGCGATAGCCTCTTCGTCAGATTTAGGAGGCTCTGGCATGAGCCAGTTAAAGTTCACCGTACCTAAGCCACCTTGTTCGATACTATCGACCATAGAAGGCGCTAAGATATCGACGGCAATCACGCCGGCCATTTTGTCTGGATTTTTCTCATCCACCCATTTAATACCACGGGAGAATTGCGTTAAGGCGTAGATATTTGCCAGAGATTTAGTGTTAAAAACACCGTTTGCATTTTGCTTATTGGTAATCCCGACGACCACAATATCGCTTAAGCTAAACTCAGTTTTCATCTGATGATTGTAAACGCGCACGGGTTCATCATCAGAGAGCATATTCTCAGGATCAGTATCAACCTTTATGGTGGGCAAAAAAGACAGTTGCTCAGGATAAAAATTAGGCAAAGCCGCCATCGAAACAATAATGACGGTAATAAGTGTCATTAACCAAGTGATTAACTTGGGGTGGTTGATCGAAAACAAGACAATCGGATTGACTGTTTCGGTATCGTGATTGGGTTGGGTCATTTGAGCTCCAGTAAAAACGGTGTCACAAGGATCTTGTGTAGGAATAAAATTTAGTAAATAAGTTGATCCTTATTTTAGAGAATGCTAATATAAAAGCAAGTGATATTTGTTGAGTGTCAATTTGCCAGTTTTGGTTTAGAATCGATACAGTCTAGTTTCTCATATAAGGGGGAAAAGTTGGAGTGTATCAACTATATTACTAGATTCAAGTGTATGTCAAAGAAAAATAATAATAGATAAAATTGATATATTATTTTTAAATAAACGTGGAGATTGTTATGGCTAGAATAGTTGTCTTAGGTGCTGGAATTGGCGGTGTGCCAATGGCATATGAAATGAAAGAAAGCGTCAGTAATGAGCATGAAGTCTTAGTGATTTCAGATTCACCTACTTTTCATTTTGTTCCTTCTAATCCGTGGGTGCCACCTAAATGGCGTACACCTGAAGAGCTTAAAATTGAGCTTGCGCCTGTTTTTGAGAAAAAAGGAATTACCTTTATTCAAAAAGCAGCTACTTTAGTTGATCCAGAAAATAACCAAGTCCAGTTAGATGACGGGTCTGCTGTTGATTACGATTACCTAGTTATTGCAACTGGCCCACGTTTGGCTTTTGATGAGATTGAAGGTTTAGGACCAGAAGGGCATACCACTTCGGTTTGTCATGTCGATCACGCTGCCTTAGCAGCTGATGACTGGGAAAAATTCATGGAAAATCCTGGGCCAATTATTGTTGGTGCCGTGCAAGGGGCTTCTTGTTTTGGACCGGCTTATGAATATTTAATGATCTTGGAAGCTGAATTGCGTAAACGCAAAGTGCGCGACCAAGTACCGATGACTTTTGTAACCTCTGAACCCTATATTGGACACTTAGGTTTGGGTGGGGTAGGTGATACTAAAGGTTTAATGGAAAGTGCTTTACGCGATAAAACTATTAAATGGGTAACGAATGCTAAAGTCGATAAAATCGAAGAAGGCATGATGTTTGTTACTGAAGTGGATGAGGACGGTCAAGAAAAGAAAAAGCATGAATTGCCGTTTAAACACTCAATGATGTTGCCTGCCTTTACGGGTATTGATGCAGTACGCAATGTAAAAGCAGAAGGTTTGATTAATCCGCGCGGCTTTATTATTGTTGATGAACACCAGCGTAATCCAACCTTTAAAAATATTTATTCTGTCGGTGTATGTGTTGCTTTGCCACCGGTAGAAAAAACACCCGTGCCAGTCGGCACACCTAAAACTGGCTATATGATCGAGTCGATGGTGACGGCTACAGCACATAATATTGCGGGGGAGTTAGCCGGTAAAGAGCCGCATGAAAGGCCAAGTCTCAATGCTTTATGTTTGGCAGATATGGGTGATAGTGGTATTGCTTTCTTAGCTGTGCCACAAATTCCACCACGTAATACGACTTGGGCACAACAGGGAAAGTGGGTGCATTTAGCGAAAATTGGCTTTGAAAAATACTTTATGCGCAAAATCGCTAAAGGTATTAGCGAGCCGTATTATGAAAAAATGATTCTTAAATTTATGGGCGTTGTGCGCTTAAAATAGGTAAAAAAATGAGTATAGATCGTATTGTGTTTGCTGTTGCAGGAGCATTTATTTTAATTAGTGTCGTGTTGTCGCAGTATCATTCTGTTAATTGGTTATGGTTCACTGCTTTTGTTGGTGCTAATTTATTTCAATCGGCGTTTACAGGCTTTTGCCCTATGGCGATTATTTTGAAAAAACTGGGTGTTAAACCTGGCTGTGCGTTTTAAATGATTTAGTCTTTGCTAGTTAATTGTATGTAACGACTTAAAGGGGCTTTTACTTGAATGTAAAAGCCCCTTTTTTGTAGCAAGTTGTTCGATAAGTTGATTTTACGGTTTTAGGTGGTAATATATTTTTTAATGTCTAGTGAGCGTTTAAGCAAAATAGGAGTTTAAACGCAATGGACTTTTTACTAGGCATTAATTGAATATCATGCATTTTACATTTTTAAAAAAACAACATCATGTTGACACCGGAATTAAGCGCTAGATTTAAGAAACTTTTTGCCCCTATTGATAGTTTACCAGAAGGATATTTTTCAGAGGATGAATTAGACGGCTTTATGTACGCCCTAGTGATTACTCCAGATCCAATTAAGCCTAGCGAATGGCTGCCAGCCCCTTTTTATGGTGATATATCCATCTTTGATGACGCGGAACAGGCGAACCCTTTAGCTGAGTTTTTGCTTGAGTGCTATGAGTATTATTGTGTTATGAGAAATAAGGGAGAGCTTCAATATACGTATGACCTAAAAGATCTTGACGAAAATATATTTAATACGATTTATGGGTGGGCTAAAGGGTTTTGGTATGGCTTATCTTTGCGTATGTCACTATGGAAAAGCCCGTATGTAACCAAGAAGGACGCAAAAACTGACCCTGTTATTGTTAGTATGGAGGTTTTTAGAGGTTTAGGTGATGATACTTTTGATAACGGACCTATGCTGAAGAAAATTAAGGCAAGTACTAAGGAAGAGATTGCTGATGATGAGCTGGAGTCTCGCTTAATTGTGAATCTTATGGATGCGATACCTGTTTCTTTGCATACTTTGCAGGAATTTAGTCGCTATATGATTGAAAAGAAAACCAAAGAACTTACTTTGGCAGAAGAAGTCGATAGCTCCAATAAAGTAGGCCGTAATGAAGATTGCCCTTGCGGTAGTGGCAAGAAATTTAAGCTTTGCTGTGCCTTAGAAAATTAAATTGATAGAGTAACGAGTCCTTTTGTTAGGTACATAAGTGACTTTTTCTTCTAAAGGGACTTTTACTTGAATGTAAAAATCCCTTTTTTATTTCTGCGTTAATATTTCTACATTTGATGTTCTTATCTTTATAATAGGTGAATATTAGAGTAACCGTTAATATACCCCCTAAATTTCATATAAAAATATCGTCATCCCCGAAGTCTTTTATCGGGGATCCATGTTAAATGTAGATTCCTGCTAGCAGCATGCAGGAATGACGAGCTGAAAATAGCTTAGGAGTTTCCACGTTTAAAATCCAGCCTTATTTTCATGATATTGCCTTT
>CBDVDU010000204.1:0-4748 GCA_965372825.1 uncultured Gammaproteobacteria bacterium
ACCAAGCCACCTAATAGGCCATTGATGCAGGCGCCAACTTCAGTGTGCTTAGTTTTCAGTGTGATATAAATAGCCGCAGCAATACAGCCAAATATCGCTGCCAAAAAGGTATTTAATAAGATTAAGGGGATACTCTCACTGGCTGCCAGAGTGCTTCCGCCATTAAAGCCAAACCACCCAAATAACAAAATTAGCGCTCCTAAAACAGATAAAGGCAAGCTACTGCCTGGAATCTTTTCATTGCTTTCAAAGCGCCCTATCCTAGGGCCAATAATAATTACCGCAGCAAGTGCACACCATCCTCCTACCGAATGCACGACTGTTGAGCCAGCAAAATCGATAAAGCCTAACTTCCCTAACCAGCCTTGTGTTTCTCCCTCAAGAAATCCGCCCCAGGCCCAGTGCCCTGTAACCGGGTAAATAACGCTAGCCACCATAATACTAATAAGTCCATAGCCAAAAAAACTCATTCTTTCAGCAACGGCACCCGAGACAATGGTGATAGCGGTGCCGCAAAACATTATTTGAAATAGAAAAAATGCATACTGTAGCGGCGTATAACTGCCTGAGAAGATGAAGTGATCGGTACCTAGTAGCCCCAAAAAGCTATCACCAAACATTAAGCCAAAGCCGAATAGCCAGAAAACAGCACCGGATAGGCATAAATCCATTAGGTTTTTAATGGCGACATTAATGCTGTTTTTATTTCTAACTAATCCGGTCTCTAAACAGGTGAACCCAGCTTGCATTAATAATACTAAAGCTGCGCAAATAATGATCCAAATAATGTCTAACATTGCCGCGGTAACTCCTTTTAAGCATTAGGCTAAGGTTCTGGATGTAAATCGCAACTCAAGTGGGTACTGCCCTGTTTATTGCTTGATAAAGTATACGCTGGTTCTAAAAGTTTATAAGCTACAATTCATTAAATGCATTCAAATAGAAATAACTACCAAGACTTATAAGGCAGGAATTTACCATTCATCGTAATCACCACGCGGTCACCCAGTGGGTTCTCTTCTTTATCAACGGTCATGCTGTAATCGATGGCACTCATAATGCCGTCTCCGAATTTTTCATGAATAATTTCTTTTAAGGTTTCACCATACACGCCAACCACTTCATAAAGTCTGTAAATCAGTGGGTCTTGTGGAATATCAAAAGACCATTGCTTATACGGGAACATTTCTAAGGCTGTTTTAACCTCTGTAGGTAATTCCAAAAGAGTGCAGAGCTTTTCTGCAGTGTCTGGTTTCATGCTGTTCATTCCTAGACAAGCCGAGGCCAACCAAACTTCATTAACACCGATTTGCTCAGCAATGCTAGTCCAAGAAAGTTGTTTTTTGACTTTTGCAGTAATAATGCGATCAGTCATTTGTTCTTTATTTAATAAAAATTCAGCTGTAGAGGCAGAAGGCATTTGCTCTGGTATTGATTTCATTTTAGGTACCTCGGTGATGGTAGTTTTTACAAAGTGTTGTTATGCCAATTTAGTCAATAACCCAATAATAACTGTCGTTAGAATCAAGCAAAGGCCTTTCCAAAAAGCAACAGGACTGCGTTCTATTAAGGGTGGGCGAGTTTTATTTAAACAGGCTTGACTTGGATGGCGCAGTTCGTAGGTTAGTTCAGATAAGTCCTCGTAACGTTTATAAGGATCTGGGTGCAGGGCTTTTTTTAGGATAGTATCAATCCAGATAGGAATTTCTCGTTCATCATCAAGTACTGAGTGGTAGTTTAATTTCATCTGTGCCGCTCTGGTTCGAGCTTTAGATATTTCCACTCCATAAGGCAGTCTACCCGATAGCATTTGATAAGTAATGACCGCCAAGGAAAACATATCCGAACGCGGAGTGCCGCTTGCACCTAAAAAATATTCGGGGGCGGTATATTGGGCCGTGCCAAGTAAATTGTTTAGCTCCGTAGCGGCTGTCATTTCGATAAGACCTGCAACACACGTAGAACCAAAATCAATGATTTTCACCGTGCCCGTGCTATCAATCATGATATTTTCAGGTCTTAAATCTTGATGTAGCATTTCCATGCGATGAAATGCGCGCAGACCTTTAGCGATTTGTTCGACAATGTTACGCACGGTTTCCAAATCAGGTTTTGGGTGATCTATCATCCACTGAGTTAAGGTCTGACCTTCTATAAACTCAGTAACAACATATAAATAATTGCGGCTGCGGGTTTGAAGACATGGCTTTAGTACATGAGCGCTATTAATACGCCGTGCAATCCACTCTTCCATCAAAAATCGTTCCAAATAAGCGGCATCTTCTCGCAGATCAATGGATGGGGTTTTTATGATGACCTGCGTGTTGGTTTCCTGATCTACTGCTAGGTAAACATGACTCCGGCTGCTGTCGTGCACCGATCTGACGATGGTGTAGCCATCAAAAGTCATCCTTGCTTCCAGTGCTGGCGGGAAAGGTAGCTTGGTTAATTGTTGATAAAGAGTACTAGAATCTTGGCTAGGTAATTCATCAATTCTAATAATTTGTGTAGTCAGGTTATCTGTACTGCCTCGTTTGTACGCTTCTTGTACAATGGCTTGAGCTGCCTTATTCAGGTTGTTTTTATGATTACTAATGGCTGTGGCGATGAAATGATCGTTAGCGTATTCATAAACGCCATCGGTCGCTAACAAGAAAATATCGCCTTTTTCTATAGGCAGTGTTTGATAGTCAATCTCAAGGTGTGAATCGATACCTAAAGCACGGCTAAGGTAACTTTTATCAGGTGCAACCCACAAGCGATGATCATGAGTTAATTGCTCTAAAGTGCGGTCATGTAAACGATAAATACGGGCATCGCCTACATGAAAAATATGTGCTGTGGTGGATTTAATGACCATGGCACTAAAGGTGCAAACATAGCCTTTGTCTTTATCAAATCGGTGCTGACTTTGGCGGCTTTGGGCATGTAACCAAGAGTTGGTTGCGAGCAATACCCGTTGCGCCGACTTCTTTACTGACCAAGTTTCTGAAGTGCAAAAATAGTCTTCTAAAAAACCAGCAACAGCCGCTTGACTGGCAATTTGGCTGACATCACTACTGCTGATGCCATCGGCAAGTGCAAGCGCAATGCCTTTGGAACTGAGTAATGGTTCTTTGGGAGTACAGACACCATGAAAGTCTTGATTGATTGTCTTGCGACCTTTATCAGAGTGCTGACCGATGGCTATTTTTAATTGATTGGGCATAATTTAAGACTCAGCTCTTCACGAGCTGAGTCCCTGCTGTCTATAAGGAGCAAGAATTCAATAATACCCGATCTAACTTGTCTTTAGACTCCGCGGTCACGCTAGGAAAACAGTTGCGTAGCTCGCGATGCGCCCGTTTTCCTAGCACCCCCGTGAAGCCAAATTCTGCGTCATACTTTCGGGTATTATTAAATCTTCGCTCCTAAGAGAGAAAAAATTCATTTATAAAGTACGTTCCGGGCTAGTTTTTACATGCGTGTAATACAACGGCAAACCAACAAATACAAAGCCGCCAACCAAATTACCTAGTACAGTTGGAATCTCATTCCAGATTAAATAATCCATGATAGTAAAGCCACCGCCCATAATCATTGAGAATGGGAATAAAAACATATTTACAATTGAATGCTCAAATCCCATAAAGAAGAAAAGCATAATTGGCATCCACATAGCCATCATTTTTCCTGTTGCTGAAGTAGAAATCATCGCGCCGACAACGCCCATAGAAACCATCCAGTTACACAGCATGCCACGGATAAAAATTGTGAACCAACCACCAATGCCATGTACCTTGTAACCTAAGGTTCTCGCTTCACCAATTGTACCTACTTTTGCTGCGATAGCACCACCATCCGTGTTGTACCCAATTGTTAAAATAAAGGACATTAGAAAGGCAACAGTCAAGGCACCAGCGAAGTTACCTAGAAACACCAAGCCCCAGTTACGAAATACTTGGTTCATGGTGACGCCAGGTCTTTTATCAAGAAGGGCAAGTGGTACGAGCATAAAGACACCTGTTAACAAATCGAACTTCATCAGGTACAACATAATGAAACCAACAGGAAAAAGCACAGCACCTAATAGTGGTGATCCTGTTTTCACTGCAACAGTAATCGCAAAGACAGCCGCAAGCGCTAAAGTGGCTCCAGCCATAAAAGCGCGAATAAGTGTATCCTTAGTGGACATGTAAACTTTGGATTCACCTGCATCGACCATTTTGGTAACAAACTCAGTAGGTTCTAAATAAGACATAAATTTTCTCACTAAAGTTAATCGGAGGGATCATCCATAATCATTGGACATGCTTTTACATATCTTATATTGTTAAAGCAATTAATGCGCCAAAACAAGAGAGCATAGTCTATTTGCTATTGTTTGATGTTGTTTCTTTGTTTTTAAATATTTTTTGCCCCTTAATTGGGCGCTTCAGAGCCAATATGGTGCAGCTGATAAGTGCGAATTACTTTTGGTAAGGTATGAGGATTAAATAAACTAACCTTAGTAACGCACGCAACACACTTCGAGTATTGGCCACTGATTTTCATTCAGCTTTGAAAACAGCTTTAATAAGCTAGGCTTTGCACATCATGATTAAACCGATAAATCCATGCCATGATACTCTGCCTCATTAGCAAATGAGATTAAGCCTTTCGTTTTTTTGATATTCATGAGTATGGATGGCTCCCGTGCATAAAATAATACCACTCCCAATATATTTGCACTTAAACTCATATACCCAAGAAAAACCGTCATTCCTGCA
>CBDVDU010000205.1:0-4706 GCA_965372825.1 uncultured Gammaproteobacteria bacterium
CCAACCTTCTCCCTCTGGAGAAGGCTTTTAGACTTGTGTAGATACCTTATTGCCTTAGCGGACTGAAGTCCGCCCTACAGAGTACAGTTACATTGAAATTTGGATCAAAGCTTCCCCTGGCGTAACCCGGTCACCTTTTTTGATATGAATATTAGCCACACGCCCCGCTACCTGCGCCTTAATTTCAGTTTCCATTTTCATCGCTTCAATAATAAATAAAGTATCACCAATCGCGACCTGATCGTCTTCATTAACCATCACCTCAACCACATTACCGGGCATTGAGGTACTAATATCACCAGGACCTCTACTCGCAGGTCGTCCAGATTGATTCTCCCCTGTGTATTCATTTAAAGGCTGTAGCAAGACCTCTTCAGGCATGCCATCAACCGTTAAATATAAATGGCGCTGACTTTGCTCATGCGGGCCAGCACCTGTTAACTGAATATTATAGGTTTCACCATGTAGGCTGATATTAAACTCAGTAGCCAATGGCATTGCGGCACCGGCTGTTGCCTGCAGCACTTCGGGAACTAATGTCCCTGCCTCACGCTGCTCTAAATAGGTTTGCCCTATATCGGGGAACATGGCATAAATCAGCACATCTTCTTCATTTTTTGCAAACGCGGTCGATTCTTTACGTAAACTGGCCATTTCATCTTTAATCAAGTCCGCTGGGCGCACATCAATCACAGTTTCATTACCTATCGCCTGCTTACGTAAAGCAGCATCAACCTTCCCAGGCGCACGTCCATAACCACCTTGAAGATAGCGCTTCACTTCATTAGTAATGCTTTTATAGCGCTCGCCCGTAACCACGTTAAGTACCGCCTGAGTACCGACAATTTGAGAGGTTGGCGTGACTAAAGGCGGATAACCCAAATCTTTACGCACTTTAGGTATTTCTGCGAATACCTCATTAATACGCTCTAAAGCTCCCTGCTCTTTTAACTGATTCGCTAGATTAGACATCATGCCACCCGGCACCTGACTTAATAACACGTCAGTATCAACACCCGAATACGCACTTTCGTATTGGTGGTATTTTTTACGCACCTCCTTAAAATAGTCGGCAATTTCTTTTAATAAAGCCATATCCAAACCGACTTCATAACCCGCTTCACGTAAAGCCACAGCCATAGTTTCTGTCGGTGGATGGCTCGTGCCACCAGAAAAACTAGAAATCGCGGTATCAATATGCTGACAACCGGCTTCGACCGCTTTTAGCTGACACATGGCTGACATGCCCGAGGTCGAATGAGAATGTAAAAATAAAGGCAAGTCTACCCGCTCTTTAAGCCGGCTGACCAATTGCTCAGCTGAAAATGGAGTTAATAATCCTGCCATATCTTTGATGGCAAGACTGTCACAGCCCATATCTTCCAACTTTACCGCTAATTCTACAAAACTATCTAAGGTATGTACTGGGCTGACCGTATAACACAGCGTCCCTTGCGCATGTTTCTGATTACGTTTAACTGCATTCACAGCAGTGATTAAATTACGCTCATCATTTAGTGCATCAAATAAGCGAAACACATCAATGCCGTTTGCAGCACTTTTATCGATAAAGGCATCAACGACATCATCAGCATAATGCCGGTAGCCTAATAAATTCTGACCGCGCAATAACATTTGTAAGCGCGTATTGGGTAAAGCTTGGCGTAATTGACGTAAACGCTCCCAAGGATCCTCTTTTAAAAAGCGCAAACAGGCATCAAACGTTGCCCCGCCCCAGACTTCTAGCGACCAATAACCTGCGCGATCCAGCTTTTCGCAAATCGGCAACATATCTTCTGTGCGTAAACGCGTGGCAATTAAAGATTGGTGGCCATCACGTAACACTACGTCAGTAAAATAAACAGGGCCTTTTGTTGGTGTATTTTGTGTGCTCATAATAGTTTCCTAAAAACCTGAGTGAACTGCGATAGCAGCAGCGATAGCAGTGGCCAATTCTTCTGGGTCACGCTTCAAGGAGTAATGGGTTAATTCGGGATGTGTGTCGACAAACGAAGTATTAAAGCCAGCGCTGTTAAAATCTTCCGAGTTTAAAATTTCATGGTAATAAGGAATGGTGGTTTTAATTCCAGACAGGCGCATATCATCCAAGGCTCTTTGCCCACGAGCGACAACCCTCGGCCAGTCTTGTGCCCAAACCACAAGTTTGGCGCATAAAGAATCATAGTGCGGCGGCAAAGTATAACCCGTATAAATCGACGTATCGGTACGCACACCAGGACCACCGGGCGCATAATAACGACTGATGCGCCCAAAACTGGGCAAGAAATCATTTTGTGGGTCTTCTGCATTAATCCGAAACTGCATAGCAAAACCATTGATATGCACGTCTTCCTGCTTAATACTCAAAGGCAGACCCGAAGCAATACGTAATTGCTCCTGCACAATATCCACGCCAGTAATTTCTTCGGTAATGGTATGCTCAACCTGAACGCGAGTATTCATTTCCATAAAATAAAAACTGTCATCACTGTCTAACAAAAATTCTACCGTACCTGCATTTTCATAGCCTACCGCTTTTGCCGCTTTAACGGCTAAATCACCAATATATTCACGCTGCTCTTGGGTGAGTTGTGGTGAGGGTGCAATTTCAATCAGCTTTTGATTGCGGCGCTGAATAGAGCAATCACGCTCATAGAGATGAATGGCATCGCCAAAACTGTCGCCTAATATTTGTACTTCAATATGGCGTGGATTAACCACGCATTTTTCCATAAACACATCCGCACGACCGAAGGCTTTGGTTGCTTCAGAAATTACGCGATCATAATTCTGGCGCAATTCAGCTTCATTATCACAACGCCGAATGCCTCGACCTCCACCGCCTGAAGTCGCTTTTAGCATAATAGGGTAGCCAATTTCACTGGCTTTAATCAGTGCATCATCCAATCCAGACAAATTGCCATCGGTACCCGGCGTGACCGGAACACCTGCAGCTGTCATGCTTTTACGAGCCTCGGTTTTATCGCCCATTTTGCTAATCACTTCAGCACTAGGGCCAACAAAGGCGATACCTTGTTGTGCGCATATTTCAGCTAACAAGGCATTTTCTGATAAAAAACCATAACCCGGATGTAAGCCATCACACCCCACTGATTTAGCAATATTGACTAACTGCTGGGGATTCAGGTAGCCAGCAAGCGGGTCCTCGCCGATGCAATAGGCTTCATCTGCTTTTTTAACATGCAGAGCATGACGATCTGCCTCTGAATACACTGCTACTGAGCGCATGCCCAGCTCTCGACAAGCTCTGATAATGCGAACGGCAATTTCACCGCGATTCGCTATAAGTATCTTGGTTAACATGATATTGACCCTCGGTACTAAATAAAAAATGCACGCTATGGCATTCATTGTTTTCAGGCGTATCGATTGCTTTCGCCTTAAAAAGAGATATTATCTGATAATATTCATTAAAGATAATTAACATATATAATCTATATCATAAACTTTTCTTTATAGTTAACCCTTATGCGCGCCACATTACACCAGCTAAAAATATTCCAACAAGTCGCTTTTTTTAAAAACTATTCAATCGCAGCAAATAAGTTAAACCTAACTCAGCCAGCTGTCAGCATTCAAATCAAACAGTTAGAAGACAACCTTGGTTTACCTCTCTTTGAAAAAATAGGCAAACAGGTTTTTCTAACTTCAGCGGGGAAAGAATTCAGCACATTCTGTATAGATATTTTTTCCCGAATCGATAATATGGATATGAAGTTGAGCGCTATGAAAGGTCAATTAGAAGGAGATTTTTACCTTGCTGCCGTAACCAGTGCAAAATATTTCACCCCCCACTTATTAGGTGCTTTTCATAAGCTTTATCCAAAAGTCAGCTTGTTTCTGGATGTGGTTAATCGCAGTCAAATTATCCAGCGCTTAAAAAATAATGACATTGATTTAGTGATTATGGGATTAGTACCCGAAGATTTACCGTTAACCTGTTATCCCATTATTGATAACCCAATTGTTATCACAGCAAACCCTACTCACCCTTTAGCTACACAAAAAAACATTCCTTTAAGTGAGTTACTTAACTATGACTTTATTTTTCGTGAACAGGGTTCTGGTACACGCAAGGCTTTCGAGGACTTCTTACTCTCCAACCAGATAAAATTATCACCCAGTATGGTACTGGGCAGTAGTGAAACTATTAAACAAGCGGTGATGGCAGATCTCGGCATTTCGGTTCTTTCACGCCACAGCATTACGCTGGAATTAGCCACCCATAATCTAGTTGAGCTGGATATACAGGGCTTTCCGCTCATGCGTAGTTGGTATTTAGTTCACCACGAAAGCAAATGCTTATCACCCGCTGCACAAGCTTTTGTTGATTTAATTCTGCATGAGCAAGAAACAGTGGCCAGTTTGTGTAACCGCTTCCTAGAGACTCAGTTTATTTCGCAATAATGCATTCAGGACAAATTTGACCTACGAATAAAAATCAACCGTAGCTTTCAAGCTACATTTCTACTCATTACAAACCCGTTGCCAATACCGGAAATATCCCCTTCAAACCATTAGCAATAAATTCGACAGCTAATGCTGCGATAATCAATCCCATCAGACGCGTGAAAACGTTAATTCCGGTACGGCTAATATGTTTACTTATCCACGGCACACTGGCGAGTACACCCCATAAAACCAGCACCACTAGAACAATAATCAACACCATCATCAAATAATGA
>CBDVDU010000206.1:0-4698 GCA_965372825.1 uncultured Gammaproteobacteria bacterium
AGGCAGGCTAAAGCACTGCGCCCCATTTATTGTATTACTCTTAACTTAATGGCATTAGGGCTCTAAAGCGGGTAAGTTCATTCTTTTAAAGTTCCTGACTAAAAACTACACATTTCAAAGTGGATGGGGTTTAACAAAAAAGCACATGAAAAATAAGTAAGCAAAAGAGTCTTTTGTTAGCCCTCATAATACTTGACTATTTTACTTGGTCTTTGTATTATAATCGCCAATTCACTTATTTTTTATAGGACAATATTGTGCGCTTAACTACTAAAGGACGTTATGCAGTAACGGCTATGTTGGATTTGGCTTTCCACAGTCAAATTAAACCCGTGACATTAACGGATATTGCGACTCGCCAAACTATTTCTCTTTCTTATCTTGAGCAATTGTTTTCACGCTTACGTCGCGCAGGCATGGTAACAGGCGTTAGAGGCCCCGGCGGCGGTTATAAACTAAGCAAAGAATCCAACGAAATTACTATTTCTGATATTATCCTAGCAGTTGATGAGCAAGTTGATTTAACCAACTGTGAAAGTAAAGCAAACTGCCAAAATGAACAGCCTTGTTTAACCCATGACCTATGGATGGGTTTGAGTCATACCGTACGTAATTATTTGGATGGTATTACTTTGGGTGAGTTATTAGCTCAAGAAGATGTACGTGCTGTTGCTCAGCGTCAGGATAGCGATATTGCACAAATTATACATTTTAAAGATGCTGCAACTATCGGCATGGCACTTAAGTAAAGCAGCACAGGATAATGATCTACTTTGATCATAATGCAACGACGCCCCTAGATGAGCGAGTATTGCAGACGATGCTGCCATTTTTAACGCACTTTTACGGCAACCCTTCGAGCTTATATAAATTAGCACGCCTTTCACGTAGCGCGATTGATACTGCGCGCGAGCAAGTTGCTCAATTAGTACACGCACGACCTGAGCAAGTGATTTTTACTAGCGGCGGGACAGAAGCGAATAATTTAGCGCTCAAGGGTACACAGAAAAACACTAAATTACTGACCTCAGCTTTTGAACACCCTTCTATATTAGAATCAGGAAAAACTGAGTTAGTTAGCGTTAATAGCCAAGGCTATATTGATCAACTTGATCTAAAAAAGAAACTAAACCAAAATTGTGACTTAGCTTCTTTTATGTTGGTTAATAATGAAACTGGCGTGATTCAGGATATTGCCAGTTTAAGTTCATTACTTAAAGGCAAAGCCACGTTAATTCATACCGATGCAGTGCAAGCCGCTGGTAAAATCCCAGTTGATTTTCAGGCTTTAGGTGTCGATTTTATGTCTATTTCTAGCCATAAAATTTATGGACCTAAAGGTTCTGGTGCATTAATTGGCAGCCTAGACCATATTACCAAGCCTTTGTTAACTGGCGGCGGCCAAGAGTTAGGCTTACGCTCAGGCACGGAGAATGTCGCGGCTATTGTTGGCTTTGGTAAAGCTGCAGAATTAGCTTATGCAGAATTAGAGCAACGACAAGCGCATTGCTTGCAGTTAAGGCAGTATTTAGAACAGCAAATACAAGAATTATCTGGCGTATATGTATTTGCCCAGGCAAGTGAACGCATAGCAAATACCGTGCAGTTTGGCATAGAGCACTGTATTGGCGAAATGGTCTTAATGCAATTGGATAGAAAGAATATTGCAGTTTCCAGCGGTTCGGCCTGTGCCAGTAATGAGTCATCTACTAGCCATGTTTTAAGCGCTATGGGCATAGAAAAATCTATCGCTCAGTCTGCGATTAGAGTGAGCTTAGGTAAAGACAATACACTGCAAGAGGTAGATACCTTTGTGCAGACATTAAAACAAATTATAGATCAAGCAAGGTAGACAAATGGCAGTTGTATTAACAGAAAGTGCAGCAAAACAAATTCAGAAACAAATCGAAAAACGCGGAAAAGGTTTAGGCTTGAAGTTAGGCGTTAAAACGTCTGGCTGTTCCGGTTTCGCCTATACAATTGACTATGCCGATGAGTTACAAAGCGGCGAGTCAGTTTTTGAAACGTTTGGTGTTAAAGTCGTCGTGGCAGATGAAAGTCTTACCGCATTAGATGGTTTAGTGCTGGATTACGCCAAAGAAGGCATCAATGAAGCGTTTAAGTTTAATAACCCTAATGTAAAAGGCACGTGTGGTTGCGGTGAGAGTTTTTCTGTTTAGCGCTTAATTAAGCATAATGTAGAGCACCCTCTGCACAACGCTAAGGAATGCACATTAAATAAAACCCGAAACTTTAGGTTATGAAGCACTGCCAGTCCTTGAAGGACTGGCAGTGCTTTCGGATACTATTGAATTTTGATTCCTAAAAGCCTTCTCCAGAGGGAGAAGGTTGGATGAGGGGGGAAACTTTTATTTCATTCTCCTCTCCCCAACCCTCTCCAGCAGGAGAGGGAGCTATTTTGACTCACAACTCCCTGCATTTTAATGCCAAAAAGTTGTGTCCATAGCTACGCTAAAAACCGAAAAGTTTCAGTAAAGCGGCTCTTGATAAAAAATTAAAATCATACCAATCTGAAAAAAAGCAAATACCGAAACAAACCCCGCAATACTTTTTCCTGGATAATCTAGCTTCAACTCCAACCAGCGACCGATAGCCATAATCAGGGCAAATAGCCCCATAAAGGTATGCCCGATTTGAATTAGAAAAGCACTCTTCGCTTGAAACCCTATATGCGAGTGGGTTAGCAGCATCAAACCACCGACTGCACACAGCAGAGGAAAAACATAAGGCAATTTACTGTCTGGATTACCTGTCATTCTGGCACGCAGCTCCATTGTGCCTAATAAAAAGACTAATAAAGTTGCAATCCGGTGCTGTAATATTTCTCCGTTTTCCAGCATGCTTTCCCAAAAACCCATGGTGCCATTTGGCCAAGTTTCTGCATCGGAACGTGACAAAATAAAAATACCTAGACCGATAAAACCAATCGGCCAATATCGAGCCCAAGTGAAAGATTTCTTATAAGAAAGCATCGCCAACAGACTCATGGCAGTAACAAAAACACCCGCGATATTATGGTTATAATCTGACCATTCCGTCGATGCGGCTGATGGCATTTGATTAAGAATAGCCGTACGCCCCGCTTCTCCCGCCAACAATGCTTCATGACTTGGCGAGCTAAGACGCGGTATATGCGGCGCAAAAGCATTTAACGCTTCCATCCAGGTAGCCGTTAAACCGGGAATATCAATGGCCGGCGGCTGCGAGGCAAGACTTGCAGCGGTAAACAGTAAGGTAATTAAAACAAAGGTTTCTGCTTCAATATAATAGGGAACACGATTAAATAAAGCATAAGAATTAGCGGATATTTTATACTCTAAAACAGCACGACGATTTAACCAGGCAAAACCTAGCGCAATAACCAGTAATAGTATTTTTACCAATAAAATATTGCCATAGCCCGTACCAAAAAATCCATTTAAGGTAGTAATATAACCGATCGCCATCGGCACACCTGAGATCAGGACTCCTGCAACAGCAAACATGCCAACTTTAGAAAAGCGGTGTAGATACTCAGACCATAAACCCTCGGCAATTTGTTTTTCTCGGGTTAATTTCCAAATTAAAAGTATCTGAAAAACACCACCCACCCAAACAGCCGCAGCCACTTGATGCGCCGTTGTTAATACCATCAATAGAATACGATCTTCAAAACGGCCTGCCGCATGTACTAACCAAGCGCCAGAAATAATAAATAACAGCGCAAGCCCTGCCGCATTAATCCAATGCCTGCGTGAACTATTATTCTTGCGCAAATAAACATAACAATAAGCCGCAAATAACAACACCAAGCTCATGCGCGTGATACCACCAATAAATTGAGTCGTATCGGCAAATTCAGGGAACGGCCAGCGATCTAAAATCGAGGTCATTAACCAAACTTTCAAAACAATTTTAATTAACTGCACTAACACCAAAGCAAATGCGCCCTTATAAATTAAAGCCACGCTACGTTCGGTCAATAATTTATTCTGGCTTACCGCCTGCCCCCACGGTTGAGCAACAAACAAACCCCATACGATCCCGCCAACAGCGAACGCATAACAAATAAGGTCAATCCCGCCAATAATGGAGTCTAAAAAATCTGCAATACCTTCCATTTCGACTCCTTAAGGCTGCACAGTAAAATGAATAATATCATCAGTTAAATGTCCGTCTGCCGCGAAAATCCGATAATGTAAGGCATATTTACCCGCGTCTAATGCAGGCATATCAACTAGCACAACGCCATGCGTATTACCTACCTTTAATGGCAAAGCCTCTTCAATATCTCCAATACGCACCAGAAAAATTTGCGACAAACCCACTTCCACACTGGAATTAAAATTCAATTTAACCTGGCTCGTTTGGTGTGCATTGACCACGCCTACGCTCAATGAATGCTCAGTAACAACGGCATGCGCATTCAATTGAGTAGAATGAAACGAAAGTAAAAACAACAAGGAACATAGGAAGCGGCTAAATGAATTCATAATAAATGGTAGATAAAGTGCTAAATATCAGCAATAACTAAAACCGTTTATTTTATAACTGAATGTAGGCTGTATAAAGCGCCAATTTTATTTCAGATACCTTTACTGGAAAAACTGAGGATTGATAAGGAATCTCATAAAAATACTTTTATACCCAATCATTATAATTTGGCCATAAAGAATGAGCTTATCGGGGCGCAGTGCC
>CBDVDU010000207.1:0-4693 GCA_965372825.1 uncultured Gammaproteobacteria bacterium
CTTCCTCAATTATAGGTTCGACAAACCCTCATTGTAGATGGAGAGATGTCGCCAATTATGAATTTCTCCTTCCCCATAAAGAGCAACAAGCGGAATTGGCGAAACTGTTCTGGTCAATAGATGAGGTGATTGAAACGGAGTTAGATATCTTGAAAAAACTTGTTATCCTTCGAGAGGTTATATTTTGGGATTTAGTTAATTCGTCTGAAGGGGAAATGAAACCGCTATCAAAACTGCTGATTCAAAAGAAAGGAAAAAGCTCAGTGCCACATGAAAGAGATAAATACATCGGGCTTGAACATGTTGTCACTGGCGAATTTGAGAGTAACCGATTTGGTGATTCAAAAGAAGTTAAGGCTCAATGCAATTTAGTCGGCAAAGGGGATTTATGTTATAGCAAGTTAAGGCCTTATCTAGATAAAGCTTTTATCGCAACATTTGATGCGGTTTCAACGACAGAGCTTCTAATTTATGATGCCGAAGAAGTGTCTAAAGAATATCTTCTTTATCACCTACATAGTAAGCCTTTTGTTAACTATGTATCGGGAAAAGGCTTTGGTACTAAGATGCCAAGGGTTAGTCACAAAATTATTGGTGAATATCAGATTAAAACACTTACTAACGAAAAAGATATTCTTCAAAAAATGCAATATTTGATGGATTCAAAAAGGCAATTAAATAAGAAAATAATATCTTCTAAGTCACTTAAAAAATCTTTAATTAATCGGGTATTTTAGGTATGGGATTTACCGAATTGAATAGCGTGGAGCACTACATCATTAAGAAAATGTGTGGTGTAAACCTCAATCAAGGTCAGGTCACCGAAGCTCCCATTAAGCCCTATGGCGCAGAGTGGCAGTACCAGTCACCAGGCCAGCTTGGTCGCGGTGTTAATGAGGTGATGGTTGAATCGCAGGTAAAAGATGCCCTGATTCGCCTTAACCCTGAGATTGAAGCTAAGCCAGAACTGGCTGATGAAGTCATCTATAAGCTACGCACTATTCTGATTTCGGTGAATCAAATTGGTTTGGTCAAGGCCAATGAGGAGTTCTTTCAATGGTTAACCGGAGAAAAAACTATGCCCTTTGGTGAGAATAACCACCATGTGCCGGTACGCCTGATTGACTTCGATATTATCAGCAACAATCAATACATCATTACCAACCAGTTTCGGATTCATCATCGTGAAACCAAAATACCCGATGTGGTAATGCTAATTAATGGAATACCGGTGGTAGTGGGTGAGGCCAAAACACCAATACGCCCATCCATTAGTTGGTTAGATGGTGCGTATGAAATACGCAATATTTATGAGAATGCGGTACCGCAACTTTTTGTACCTAATATTCTCTCCTTTGCTACTGAAGGCAAAGAGTTATTTTATGGTGCGGTTCGGTGCCCCTTAGAATTTTGGGCGCCCTGGCGTATTGATAATGATGACGACGCCATTGCCAAAAGACTGGGATTGGGTGAAGTAGGTAAAGAATTAAACGATCTACTCAAGCCTGCACGGCTGCTCGATATCATGCGTAATTTCTCGTTATTTTCCAGCAACAATAAAAAGCAACGTATTAAAATCATCCCACGTTTTCAGCAATATGAAGGTGCCAATAAGATAGTTGAGCGCGTTATTGATGGCAAAATCAAAAAAGGTTTAATCTGGCACTTTCAAGGTTCGGGTAAATCACTGTTAATGGTGTTCGCGGCGCAAAAGTTACGCCGTGAGCCAAAGCTAAAAAGTCCTACAGTGATTGTATTGGTAGACCGTACCGATCTGGATACTCAGATTAGCGGCACCTTTAATGCAGCCGATGTAGCTAATGTAGAAAGCACAGATAGCATTAAAGAGCTGCAACAAATGCTAGAGAGAGATACTCGAAAGATAATAATTTCGATGATTCATAAGTTCCGTGATGCCAAGCCTAATATGAATACCCGCGATAACATTATCGTGTTGGTGGATGAGGCGCATCGTACCCAAGAAGGTGATCTGGGTCGTCAGATGCGCGCCGCACTACCAAATGCATTTCTATTCGGTTTAACCGGTACGCCGGTAAATAAAGCCGATAAAAATACCTTTTGGGCCTTTGGCGCAGAAGAAGACCAAGGCGGTTATATGAGCCGCTATACCTTTCACGATTCGATTCGTGACGAGGCAACTCTGCCGCTGCACTTTGAACCACGCTTGGTAGATGTACATGTAGACAAAGAAGCTTTGGATAAAGCGTTTGCCGAGTTTAAAGAGAGTGCCGCACTCACCGATGAGGAGGCTGATGCGCTCAATCAAAAATCAGCAAAGATGTCTGCATTTTTAACGGCACCAGAGCGGGTCGAAAAAATAGTACAAGATATTGCTCTTCACTTTAAAGAGAAGGTTGGACCGCAAGGTTTTAAGGCAATGATAGTTACACCAGATCGCCATGCCTGTGTGCAATATAAAGAAGAATTAGATAAACACTTCCCAGAAGAGGCTAGCAGGGTAGTTATCTCTACTACGGCTAACGATGAATTAGAGTTTAAGCAGAAATGGGGCGTGGATAAAAGTCAGCAAGAGAAAATTGTTGATGAGTTTAACGATGCAACATCCGAGCTGAAGTTTTTAATTGTAACAGCCAAGCTATTGACCGGGTTTGATGCGCCGATACTACAAACCATGTATCTGGATAAATCCATCAAAGATCACACGTTACTGCAAGCCATCTGTCGTACTAACCGTTTGTACCCGAATAAAACATTTGGCTGCATTGTGGATTACTTTGGTGTATTTGATGATGCCGCAAAAGCCCTGGAGTTTGATGAAAAGAGCATGCAGCAGGTGATTAGCAACCTCTCTGAGCTTCGTGAAAAACTACCACAAGCGATTCGTGATGCGCTGGCACATTTTGAAAGTGTTGATAGATCCCTAGAAGGCTTTGAAGGCTTAGAGGCCGCGCAGAATGCTATTGGTGATGATAAAAAGAAAGATGCCTTCGCCAGTGATTTTAAATATTTGGCCAAATTATGGGAGTCACTATCCCCCGACAATATGCTGGATATATATAACGAAGATTATAAATGGTTAGCTCAGGTGTATGAATCGGTAAAACCAGCATCAGATAATATCGGAAAACTGCTTTGGTTAACCCTGGGAGCGCAAACTACACAACTGATACATGACAATATTCACGTAGGTGATGTGCATGTATTGGAGAAGTTTGTAATGGATGCCGATGTTATAGAGGATATCTTTAATAACCCAGATCCAAGAAAGATTAAACAACTGGAAAAAGTATTAGCTGAACGATTTAAGAAACACGGTGATTTGCCTAAGTTTAAGTCGCTCAGTGAGCGCCTGGAGGAACTGAGAGATAAAGCCGAGAAAGGTCTGATTGCCTCAATCGATTTTGTAAAAGAACTATGTAAGATCGCTAAAGAGACTCTGCAGGCAGAGAAAGAGCTTGCCGATGAGCTACAAGAAAAATCACCAAAAGCTGCATTGACAGACCTGTTTTTAGAACTTAAAACTGATAAAACCCCCGCAGTGGTTAAACGTATAGTTGAAGACATAGATGCAATTGTTAGAGTTGTACGCTTTCCTGGTTGGCAAGACACAACTGGTGGTGAGCGTGAAGTCCAGAAATCACTTAGAAAAGCATTGTTAAAATATAAGTTGCATACAGATCAAGCTCTGTTTGAACGTGCTTATGCGTATATTAAAGAATATTACTAAATGAAGTAGTTGTTGCAAGATTATCATTAAAGGTATCTAGATTGAAAAATAAACCACAATGGCGTACTAAGCTCGAGAAATTAACAAAAGAGGTTACAGATAGTGCGGCAGATTCATACAAAAATATTCTTGATAAATCAAGTAAGTATGCGAGTCAGCTTGATGAAACGTATGACATCAGCAAAGCTGTTAAACAGGCTGGTGAGAGTGCAAAAGAAATTTTGTCAGATGCAGATGAAAAATATTCAATTTTAGATAAAGCATCAGTCGCGAAGGATACGCTATTAAAATCTGGCGGCAAGATATCGCAAGCAACAAAAAACTCAGGTGTGCTCGATGTTATTGATAAAGCGCAAAGCCATCTTCAAAGCAATGTTTATAGCCCCATTTCGCATTATATAAGTGAATCTGGCTTTGGTGCTCAGTTAGATGATCTATTGCAGAAAACTGAGGTAGTCTATGGAGATGCTCGGTCCATCATTAAACCTTATTATGCACCTGAAACACCTACTGAACTATTAGAAAATACCAAAGAAGAACTGATTTATATTAATGCCTGTATTTTGCAGGTGAGTACAGGTGAGGCAGAGAAACTAGCTGATAAGCTAGGATCTGCAATGTTATCAAAAGTGGCTGGAGCTGCTTCGGTTGGTGCTTTGTTTTCAATGGTTAGTGCATTTGGCACTGCTGGTACTGGTACAGCTATATCTGGTTTATATGGTGCAGCTGCTTCTAATGCAACACTAGCGTGGGTTGGTGGCTTATTAGGTGGTGGTATGGCAACTGGTGCCGTGTTGACAGGTGGTTTGGCTTTAGCAGTGGGAGTTGGTGTATATAAACTAGTTGGTTCTGAGGCGCGACAGTTTGAGCAGCTTAGTGAACAAGAGCAACGAATCATTGAAAGCTCTGGTTTTTTGATTGCGGCAATCAATGACTTGTTGAAAAAGCCAGAGATCCACCTGGATGCTGAAGAAGCACAGATGT
>CBDVDU010000208.1:0-4677 GCA_965372825.1 uncultured Gammaproteobacteria bacterium
AGTCCTAAGCTATATCAAGATGTGGGAGCGACTTTAGTCGCGAGATTCGTGGCTAAAGCCACTCCCACAGAATATACAGGTCACTGTCTAAGCTTTTGGCCTATGTTTTAAACGATACAAAGCGGAAATATCTTCATCAGCAAAACCATTGCTTATTAATTGTTCATAATCACTTATAGTCAGTTCAACCAAAGGTAAATCTGCTGAATTTTTCTCCGCCATTGTTTGGCATATTCTCAGGTCTTTATGATGTAAGGCGAGTTTAAACCCTGGCTCATAATGGCCTTGAATCATACTCAAGCCGCGATGATTTAAAAACCAATTACCTGCCGCACCACCGGAAACCACATCAATCACTTTTTCTAGCGGCAGGCCTTCGGCTTGCGCAAAGGCAAGTGCTTCAGTCACGGCTTGATTAATACCCGCCGCCATAATTTGGTTAACTGCTTTAGTGCCTTGGCCTGATCCAGTACTGCCCATATAAATGACGCGCGCACACATTGCCTCTAAAATAGGCATGACTTGATTGAGTATATCTTGGTCTCCACCAACCATCATTGCTAATGTGCCGTTTTTAGCTCCTTCAACCCCGCCAGATACGGGTGCATCAAGAAAGTGGACTTGTTTAGTCGCGAGTAGTTGTGCAGCTGTTTTTGCAGTATCACTGCTGACGGTAGAGCTGTCTATTACGATGGTATTGGGTTTAATGCTCGTTAACAGCACGTTAATGACCTCTAATACATCATTGTCCGCAGAAACACAGATAAGAATAATGTCTGCTTGAGCTGCGATCTTATCTATAGAGGGTGCAACTTGTATATTAAGCTCAATTGCTAAGGCTTCTGCTTTGCTGCTAGTGCGATTCCAGACCTGTGTTAAATAGCCGGCTTTGGCAAGATTACGTGCCATGCCAGTGCCCATTGCGCCTAATCCGATCATTGCTACTTGCATGGTGTTTTCTCCTGTTAATGCATAGAGTGTGGTAGCCCGTATGAAGCTTGTGGATACAGAGTCATTGGCGCGTCAAATGACCTGTATTACGCAAGTTTCATACAGGCTTAATATTTCTTCTTGTTCATAAGCTCCGCTTAGGAATACATGCTTTAACAGCTCCGCTGTGAGTTTCTAAGGTAAGCAGAGCTTACGGGCATGCGTTCCCAAACGGAGTTTGGGGACGAGGAGGGGCGGATTTACCATTGCTGTCCAGAATTATTGCGTTGTTTCTGTCGGCTGTATTGATAGAGAAACTTACGTTTTAATAAACCTGACGGGTCATCAGGAATACGCTTTAGCCATTGCTCATTGGCTTGTTGCTGTTCGCTGTCTTGAGCATCTGCTTCGCTTGCTTGTTGGGGGTCAGCTGCTTGCTCTTGTTCTGATTCAGGTTCAGCCGCATCTTCAGGCTTCTGTTGTTCAGCGTCCTTTTTCTCTTTATCCTCTGTAGAATCCTGCTTGTTTGAGTCTTGAGGATCTTCGGAATTTTGCGGATCTTGTTGCTCAGAGTCTTTATCTGATTGTTCTCCTTGTTGGTCTTTTTGCTCTTCAGATTCAGATTGCTCTTTATTTTCTTGATCCTGTTTTTTGTCCTGATCTTTATCTTGATTCTGTTGCTGCTGTTTTTGTTGTTCTAAAGCTTTTTCAACGACCTCTCTATTATATTGAGCATCTTCATTATCGGGATTAAGCTTTAAAGCTTGTTCATAAGCACTTATGGCTTTTTCCAATTGCCCTGATTTGGCTAAAACATTGCCTTGATTATAATGCCCTGTATCCGTAGTTACAGGAGGAAGCTCATCTTTTTCTGTTAATTTGGTATCCGCTTTATATTGTGCAGCGGCTTGCCAAGCAGGGTTGGTAAATTTTTCTGCTGCGCCTTTATAATCACCCTTTGTAAAACTTTGCTGTGCTTGTTGATCTTTCGTTTGCCATAAATCCTGCCACTCAAGCGCGTAACTTTCTTCTGGGAAAGGTAATAATAAGACAAACAACAGACTTAATAAGCCGCGTCTAAAAGATAGTGAGGCAAATAATAGCAGGGGCAATAATAACCATACGCCCGCGTCTACCCAATTTTCCAGCAATAAATCATTTTCTAGCGCTTCTCCTCGTTCAGCTGCCTGTTCAAAATGGCGGCTCAGCGTTTCTACGTCAGCGCTACTATCGGTGATGTGTTGATAAATTCCACCACCTGATTGCGCGACTTTCTGTAATGCCTGAGTATTGAGTTTGGGTAAAACAATACTGCCATTGCTGTCTGTTAAAAATCCACCTTGCGCTAAGGTAATCGGTGCGCCTTCTGCTGTGCCAACTCCCAATATTGATAATTGAAAATTGTCAGACAATTCGACTTGTGCGAAGGCATCTTCAATGTGCTCGTCATCAGTGATTAATAATATTTGCCCTTGTTGCAAACCCGCATTCTTGAATAATTCTACTGCTTTATTAATGGCTAAGTCACTGTGGCTACCTTGTACCGGCATAATGTCGGTGGTCAACGCGTTTAATTGATTATTAATAGTTTCAGTATCATCTGTTAGTGGTGTTACGGTAAAAGCGGAGCCGGCATAAACTAATAAAGCGGTTTGGCCGTCTTTACGTTTTTTTAATAAGTCAGCAACTTTATAGCGCGCTCGCTCTAAGCGTGAGGGTTTAATATCGGGCGCATCCATAGAGCGAGATAAATCCAAAGCAATAACTAGCGCGGATGTATTTCTAAAAACAGGCGTAGGAACACGTTGCCATGTAGGGCCGGCTAAGGCGGTAATCGCGAGAATTGCCGCTAAGCTAGAAGTGATCAGAGGCGCGTGACTGTGTTTAAGTTCCTTTTCTTGTAATACAAAAGGTAATAATTCAGGATCACAAACAGCTTGCCAGCTTCCTTGGTGTAATTTATGTTTTACCGTTAAAAAAACAAACACGATTAATGGCAGCAAAGCTAAAAGCCAGTAGGGTCTAATAAAGTGGAATTCGCTAAAGTTCATGAGAATCGTAAGCGTATAAGGCTGATAAGAGAGGCTAAAACTAAGGCAAAAGCCAAAGGCCAGAAGAATAACTCGGTGCGAGGGCGAAAAAATTGCGTATCTTTTTCGACAGGTTCTAATTCATCTAATAATTGATAAATTTGCTCTAGTTCTTGGGTATTTCTGGCGCGAAAATAGCGCCCCCCCGTTTTTTCTGCAATTGCTGTTAAAGTTTTTTCATCTAAATCGCGGGAAGGATTGACTTTCCTAGAACCAAAAAAGCTACGAACAGTCATCTCATCCGCGCCTATGCCGATGGTGTAAATTTTTAATTGATATTGCGCGGCTAATTCAGCGGCTTTGATGGGGGAGACTTTGCCTGCGGTATTTGCTCCGTCAGTTAATAAGATTAATACGCGACTGTCTGCTTTTTGTGACTGTAAGCGTTTTACCGCTAAACCGATCGCATCACCAATGGCCGTACTTTCGCCAGCCAAGGTAATAAAGGCTTCATTTAATAAGGTTGCAACTGTTTTACGGTCAAATGTTAAAGGCGTTTGTAAATAGGCATTCGTGCCAAATAAAATCAGCCCTAAACGATCTCCGACACGTCGTTCGAGAAATTCAGTTGCTACGGCTTTAGTGGCAGTTAAACGATCAACGGCTTGACCATTAACAATAAAATCGCGCTCTTCCATGCTGCCCGACAAATCCACTGCCAACATTAAATCACGGCCACTCACGCCTTGCTCTATTGGCTCACCTAGCCATTGTGGGCGCATACAGGCCAATACTAATAAACACCAAGCAAAGATAGCGAGCCATAATGCCCAAGGTTTGTTCGATTGAGTGACTTGCTGGCTTTGCGCAACGCTAAAATCATCTAAAAAAGGGACTTTAAGCGCAGCTTGTTCAGCGCTATTGACGGCCGGCGTAAAACGGCGAATAAACCAAGGAAAGGGCAGGGCAAGGAATAGCCAAGGCCAAGCAAAATGAATCATGTTTTAGGCTCTTTTTGTGCGTTTAACCAAGTTTCGCATAAGTTAAATAAAGGCGCGAGATAATGGCTGTTATCTGCTGGACTATAAAGTGCGTTAGTCAATAACCAGCCAATATCGCTATTGAAGCTTTTAATAGGAATGCTTTGATCCAAGAAATTCAGCCAAGCTTCGCCGGTTAAACTTGCAACCTCGGTACGCGGGTACAGGCTAATCACAGTACGGCGCATTAAACTGGATAAAGCGATCAATTTTTCCTGCTTAGTTAGCTGTTCGTCTAGTGTTAGTGATTTTAGCTGCTTTTTAGCAAACTTCAGTGCAGTTTTTCGCGTCAGGCGCTTATATAGTCTAAATATTAAATAGCCACAAAGGGGGATTAATACCGCTAATATCCACCAGCCCATAGCCGGCGGCCACCAGCTAATCGCATCAGGTAAGTGTATGTCACGTAAAGGGAGTTCAGTAGCTTGCATGACTTAAATTATAAATGAATTTTGTGGGTGTTGTATGTGCCGAAGCATAATTAATGTAATGATTTTTGTAGGTTCGCATTTATTCGTACCTAAGTATTTTAGCAGCTTTGATTACAAGGGTATTGATGAGAGGAGTTTTTAGTCGAGACTTGTATGAAATCGTGGCTAAAAGCCCCTTCCAAAAGACATTAGCTTAGGAGTTTCCACGTTTAAAATCCAGCCTTATTTTCATGATATTGCCTTTTT
>CBDVDU010000209.1:0-4672 GCA_965372825.1 uncultured Gammaproteobacteria bacterium
CCGCATGAGCGAGCGAAAGCCCTCCCATCAGTAGCATGAGACTTAGCATACTAAGCCTCAATAATTTAATCGTTATTTGCTGCATATTCCGTTCCCCTCCAGGTTAAATACTCCAATACAACCCAGGAAGCAAGAATCACGCCAACTCCACCACAATCCTCTATATCTCTTATTAAATCCCCCCAATAACTTTATTAGCTGAGCCTCCACTTAAATACATAAGTACATTGAAATACTCTAACCAATTAGAAGTAGCTCACAATTTTATAAAAAACAGGTTATTTGCCTTGCTTTATTAGGCCATATAACACACTACTAAATTTAGTTTAATTAACACCCCTCCTCTGCAACGACCTACCCAATCAATCCATTGCATCTTATTGCAGAAATACCAAGCCATGTACGATTCTCAAGCAGCACAGTAAAGCAAGCACAAACAAACGGCATAAAAAATGCTTTAATTTCCTCATACTCAATTAACTGGAGGTTTACCTATTAATTCCAAATATTCTATTTCTACAGGTAAAACTCACGAACTGGCCAAACCACTTAAAGCTTTACGCTTATTGCTTTTAAACTTACAAGGAAAAAACTTATGTCTAAAACCTCAACACACTTTCGCTTTTCATTTATTTCATTAATTAAAACCTCACTTCTTAGCCTACTCCTTATGACTGTTATTTCATGTGGCAGCTCTTCAGATGGCGGCACTTCAGATGATGGCGGCTCCTCAGATAGCGGAACCGAAGGCACAGCTGAAGCCGCCTCTTTACCAGAAGCATTAACAAGCTTTAAAACAGCAACAAGTGAGCTTGGCTTGACCGAGTAAAACCAAAGCCAATTACACAACGCACAAAACAGCCACAGTCAGGATAGACTGACTGGGGCTTTTTTGTGTTAACTAATGAAGTCTAGATAAATCTTAATGCACTAAGCTTAACAACACCCCTGCCGCAACTGCTGAACCAATAACACCAGCAACATTTGGCCCCATTGCATGCATTAATAAGAAGTTATGCGGATTTGACTCTAAACCCACTTTATTAGCAACTCGCGCAGCCATTGGTACAGCTGATACACCTGCCGCACCGATTAATGGGTTAATTGGTGTGTCACTAAATTTATTCATTACCTTTGCCATAAGCACACCACAAGCGGTACCAATACAGAATGCAATTGCACCTAAAGCTAAGATACCTAAAGTTTCTGTCTTTAAAAAAGCTTCAGCACTCATTTTTGAGCCTACTGCCAGACCTAAGAAAATGGTAACAATATTAATCAACTCATTTTGTGATGTTTTGCTTAAACGCTCAACCACACCACACACATTCATTAAATTACCCAGACAAAACATACCAACAAGCGGAGCCGCTGAAGGTAATAGTAATGCAGTTAAAATTAATAGCATCAAAGGAAAAACAATTTTTTCTGTTTTACCAACAAAACGCAACTGCTTCATTTCTATACTGCGCTCTTCAACGGTCGTTAATGCACGCATAATAGGTGGCTGAATTAACGGCACTAAAGCCATATAAGAATAAGCTGCAACCGCAATCGCACCTAATAAATCAGGTGCTAATTTAGAAGCCACATAAATAGCCGTAGGCCCATCTGCACCACCAATAATGGCAATAGCAGCAGCATCGGACATAGAAAACTCCATGCCTGGAATCATATTAAGCGCTAAAGCACCCAGTAATGTTGCAAAAATACCAAACTGTGCAGCCGCGCCCAATAATAGCGTCTTAGGGTTTGCTAGCATTGGCCCGAAATCGGTCATTGCTCCCACACCCATAAAAATCAATAACGGAAATATTCCCGTTTTAATTCCATAATAAAGATAATATAAAAGCCCGCCTTCTTCTGATAATCCAGCTATAGGTATATTACTTAATATCGCACCAAAACCAATAGGCACTAACAATAAAGGCTCGAAGCCTTTTTTAATCGCCAGATATAACAACAAAAACCCGACAAGCATCATAATAACTTGAGGGAACGTGAAATTATAAAGCCCTGTGCTGTGCCATAAACTTAGGAGATTTTCCATAGAATGTCTCTTTCTTTAATTATTTGAACAAACAAAAACCACGCATCAGCAATAATTCCTGATGTGTGGTTTTATTTAATAAAGCGCTTTACCCTGAGGCTATAAGCTAACCAGAATATCACCGACCGCAACCGCATCACCTTCTTTCACATTAACTGAGCTAACAGTTCCTGCAATACGAGAGCGCACTTCGGTTTCCATTTTCATCGCTTCCATAATTAATACTACATCACCTTCAGCAACCGCTGAACCAACGCTAACATTAATTTTAAGGATATTACCCGCTAATGGCGAGTCAACACCTGCACCACCACTAGTCACAGCATCGCCGCCAGCTAGCGGAGCGTCAGACATCGATAAATTAGCTCCTCCAGGACCTACTGCAACATTAAAGTTTTTACCATCAACATTAACTGTATAACTTTCTACAGCCGCACTTCCTTTAGATGCATTAGCTGCTGCAAAAGCTTCTGGATCTGGCGCAGGCTCGAAAGCATCTGGGTTGCCACGATTTACTATAAATTTCCAACCGACTTGTGCAAACAAGGCGCTAATTAAGACATCCTCTTCAATATTGTCAGCCAAAGTCACACCTTCTGCTTTAGCTTTTTCTTGAAGTTCAGCCGTCAAGCTAGCCATTTCCGGCTCAATTAAATCAGCTGGACGACAAGTAATAACTTCTGCGCCCTCTAAAACGCGCGCTTGCAACTCCGCATTAACTGGTGCGGGAGTAATACCATATTCGCCTTTTAAAACACCTGCCGTTTCTTTACTAATTGACTTATAACGCTCGCCAGTCATAACATTTAATACCGCCTGCGTACCGACAATTTGCGACGTAGGTGTTACTAACGGCAAAAAACCTAAATCTTCACGTACACGTGGGATTTCTTTTAATACTTCATCAAATTTATCTGCAGCGCCCTGCTCTTTTAATTGGCTTTCCATATTGGTTAACATACCACCTGGAACTTGAGCCAATAAAATACGACCATCAACGCCTTTTAAGCTACCTTCATGTTCCGCATACTTAAGACGTACTTCTCGGAAATAAGCGGCAACTTCTTCTAATTTCTCTAAATTCAAACCTGTATCGCGAGGTTGACCCGCCATACTTGCTACAATTGATTCTGTGGGACTATGCCCATAAGTCATACTTAAAGATGAAATCGCGGTATCGACATTATCCACACCCGCTTCAATCGCTTTAATTAACGTACCGACACTTAAACCCGTTGTGGCATGACAATGTAAATGTACGGGAATATCAACCGCTGCTTTTAAAGCCGTCACCATATCAAATGCATCATAAGGCGTTAATAACCCCGCCATATCTTTTATACAGATAGAGTGCGCACCCATATCTTCAATTTGCTTACCTTGCACAATCCATTTATCTAAATTATGCACAGGACTTTTTGTATAAGAGATCGTACCTTGTGCATGAGCATCGGTATTTAAAACAGCTTTAACCGCGTGTTCGATATTACGCATATCGTTCATAGCATCAAAAATACGAAAAACATCAATACCATTCACCGCACAACGCTCTACAAATTTATCAACAACATCATCTGCATAATGTCTATAGCCTAAAATATTTTGACCACGAAATAACATTTGCTGCGGCGTATTTGGCATAGCTGCCTTTAATAAACGCAATCTTTCCCAAGGGTCTTCCCCTAAGTAACGAATACACGAGTCAAATGTTGCTCCACCCCATGATTCAATAGACCAATAACCAATTTGATCTAATTTTTCACAGATAGGTAACATATCTTCGATGCGTAAACGCGTCGCCACAATTGACTGATGAGCATCTCTCAAGACGACTTCAGTAATGCCTAAAGGCTTATTTATTTGTGTCATTTTATTATTATTCCTATGACTTCTTTACGTCGCTGGGACTCTTAACCTTATGGGTAAGAGTATATTCAATAGGAGAGAAAACTTATTTATGCTTTGCTCTGTGTTGGTGAACAGCTGCAGTTATAGCAGCAGTCACGGCAGGCGCACCCGCGTTTTGAGCGGCTGGCCTAGGTGCGGCTTGTCCTGGCTGCACTGCTTCTTCTGGAAAAAAGCGAGCAACCCAATAGGCCATTAACTTTACAGCCCCAATTAACATAACTAAAAAGAGGAAAACGATACCCATGCCCGTAAACATAAGCTCCACCCCTTGCGTCATTGTTTCATTCATATTAATCAACCATCGTTTATTTAACTAACTTCATTATCTCTAAAAACTCAGTATTGCACAACTTTCACTAACTTCTTAATTAATTGGTTCTCTTTTCTTTTGCATCTATTGAACAAAAGAAGAAATGACACGCAGCAAGTCATATCACTCATATTTTTCAAAAATACGTCTTTTAACTCACTTTAAAACACCTGAAATAGCCCTTATATCTTATAAATCAATCAACACTAAAGGCTGGACTAATAATTGCTTATTTTATGGTTTTATTTGGCTATAGTAGCGAGTTAGTACACCAAGCTAAGCTTGGTATAATTTTATCTATTTCATGATAAAATACACAACTCTATGACATATAATGATAAACCTTAAAATAAAAGCCATTTTGCTGCGCCTTGATTCACTATAAAATCATAGCTACCTTTTAA
>CBDVDU010000210.1:0-4637 GCA_965372825.1 uncultured Gammaproteobacteria bacterium
TATCAGCGGATTATCACTGGACTGCCTGAAGGAGGCAATCACTGGAGCCGTTCATTGCATTTCGGACCCGATGGTATGTTATATGTATCGGTTGGATCTAGTTGTAATGTTTGTCAGGAAAAAGATCCACGCCGTGCGGCATTACTAAGGTTTACCCCAGAAGGGCAGCAAGCAGAAATCTTTGCCAGTGGTTTGCGTAATACCGTTGGTTTCGACTGGCATCCAACAACCCATAAATTATACGGTGTGGATAATGGCAGAGACTTTCTTGGAGATGACTTTCCTCCTGGTGAGTTAAACCATATTGAGCAAGATGGTTTTTATGGTTGGCCTTATGTTAATGGCCAGCAAGCCCTTGATCCTGATTTTGGTGATAAGACTAAGTTAGAAACAAGTATTGCGCCATTACATGAATTTGCCGCACATACAGCCCCGTTAAGTTTGATTTTTATTAGGAATGAAAAACTTCGTGCGGCACTCAAAGCTGATGCGTTGGTTGCTTTGCATGGCTCATGGAATAGTTCTAAAAAAGTCGGTTATAAGGTCGTGGCTTTGCAGTTTGATGCTGAGCATGGTGTGACTGAACGTGACTTTATCACTGGATTTGAAAGCAATGGTGATGTGATTGGCCGCCCCGTAGATATTGTTGAAGCGCCAGGTGGCAGTTTGTATATTTCTGATGATTTCTCCGGAAGTATCTATAAGGTTAGTTATGCAGCAAGATAATGACTTGCTCTTAAAAAATATCAGGAGATAAAGATCATGACATTAATACCGCAAACAGCTGATAGTATCCTAGACTTTTGGTTTACAGAGGTCACGCCCAAGCAGTGGTGGAGCCAGTCGGATGAATTTGACCGGCTTATTGAAGTACGCTTCGGTGCTGTGCATGCAGCTGCTGAACGCTGTGAGCTTTATAGCTGGCGTGAGACAGCCAAAGGCCGACTGGCAGAAATTATTGTGCTTGACCAATTCTCGCGCAATATCTATCGTAATCATGCACGCGCCTTTGCTAGTGACTCGCTTGCCTTGGCTTTGGCACAAACAGCCATTGCCATTAATGCCGACCGAGAACTAGATGTTAAGCAGCGAATTTTCCTGTACATGCCATATATGCACAGTGAATCGCCGAAGATTCATGCTATTTCGGTCGCTCTGTTTAGCCTGCCAGAAATGGCAGACAATCTCGATTTTGAGCTAAGGCACAAGGTCATTATCGATCGTTTTGGGCGTTATCCGCATCGTAATGCCATTCTTGGTCGGAAGTCTACAGTGGAAGAAATTGATTTTCTTAAAAAGCCGGGATCATCATTTTGAAAGTTTAGTACCGCTGAAAATTCACCTAATGCAAGGGAATCAGACTTTAAGAAAATGGATGCTTCGGCAGTAACACAAGGTAGGTTAATGATCGATAAGGGCTGAGTGAGTGGTTGGTTCTAAAATACCTCCGAAAAGATCAACGTCATCAAAGTGACGACGCCCGATAAAAGCTGTTGCATGATGTCCCCATTGGCGCATGGCTCCTGGATTAGGAATGCCCATGGGCCAGAAGAGAAAGCGTTCGCCGCGTTCGGTGCCGCTTATGATTCCAGATTTGTTATATAAGCTGCGATTTTGTCCATTGATATAGGTAAGAGAACGAAGGCGATCAGCACTGTCAGTAGCATAATACCGCTTAGCCGCACCAATAGTTGGAGTTGAATATACCTTCTGGATATAGTGATGATTACTACTAATGCGAATAATGATTGGCTGGTTTGTATTAAAGTTAAGTTGCTGCTGCGGTGCGAATGCTGGCTCCCGAAATAGTGATATGGATTTAGGCATGTGGGCGTATTGAGTTGGAAAGAAAAAATGATAGCAACCACAGCTATGAATACTATCGAAAATAAGAGGGTTACCATCATCGCTCAATGTTACTCGCCAGATAATACCGTCTAAATGTCCACCAAGCATATCTAAAGGCCACTCTTTAGGTCGAGCGGGAAACCAAATACTGTAATTTAGTTGCAGTAAGGTTTTCGATTGCATTCGTGTATACGAGATGTGCTGAAATACCACTGGCTTTGCCGTGTTTATTAGGATATTTTCATCACCACGCCATTGTGGAACGCCAATGTAATCATTTTTAGAGGTGGTATCAATTTCAAAGTGTGGTGCAAACTGCGCAAACAGTTTTTGTTGCTGGGGTTTTGTCGGTATGGGAATGTGTAAAGGGTTTTCAGCGGACGTTTGTATAATTTCAGCTACTTGTTTGCGACTAAGCTTTGTCGTGCTGTTTTCAGGGGCATGAAGTATTAATTGGCCTTCAACCGGTAGTGAGAGAAGAGGGCTGGTAAAGCTTGTTAATGCTTGTTGATGCCAACGGTATATGCCCGCGCGAAAGGGTATGGCGGTGAGCGGATAAAGGCCTAAAACTTGTTGCCAGGTGTTGTACTCAGACGGCACTATCGCGTTGCGTTTAAGTTCATTGCGCTTAATGTCCTGGCTTAAATCAAAACGACGTAAGGCATAACTACAGTAGGTTAATTTAGATTGTATAGGAGAAATTGTAGGGAAAAACTCCTCTGTTAGCTGGTCGAGTTCCCTGAAATATTGCGGAGGTAAATTGTTGAGTTCTATCGACCAGTCCTGTAAACCAAGTGTTTGTAATAAATCCACCCAGCTCTCAAATGCTTGATTCTGTACTTCAGTTCGAAAGCTGGATAATAATCGATTGACACGTAAATAAGGAAAATTAGCAATACGTGCATTTTGGGCATCTATTACCTCAGCATTTGAGATTGTCCGTTCGGTAATGCTAATTAACTGTCTACAGTTTTGAACAATTATTGGCTCATGATTGTCTTTTAAATAAGCAGGATTGCAGGCACCGAGGCTTAGTGTTGAAAATAGGAAAATTATTTTAGCGCGCATGGTCATAGCTCTATGTCATCATATCTGCATAAAATAACCATTTGTAAGTTCAGCTCTTGTAACTGAGTCGGCTCCTTGAGCGGGACAAAGACAGGAACTTATAAATTCCATGTCATGCTCGTTGCTTTTAATGGATCTGTCAGAAATCAAGTTCGCCATGGATGCGATGGTAAATCCGCAAGGCCAATGACATCAACTGCGGCTTTGGCGACTTGATGATCATTTTCCACCGAGCTGCCGCTCACGCCAATGGCACCGATTAGAATACCGTCATTATCGACGATAGGAATACCACCGGGAAAGGTGATTAAACCATCATTGGAGTGCTCAATGCCGTAAAGTGGCGCGCCTGGTTGCGATAACTCACCGATTTGTCCAGTGTTCATACCAAAAAAACAAGCGGTTTTAGCTTTTTTAATAGCAATATCAGTACTACCAAGCCAAGCCCCGTCCATTCTGACGAATGACTTTAAGTCAGAACCGGAATCAACAACGGCAATACACATTTGGACATCAATCTTTTCCGATTCAGCAATCGCTGCGGCAATGGCTTTCTTTGCTTGTTCATAGTTTACATGCATGATCTTTCTCCCAAGATTTATAATGATGGAGGTGTAGCTTCAGTTTAGGGCAATATGATTATTACGTGCCTAGGTCAAAAGTTTTGTTTTTCACAGGTACGAACGCTGGTGCAATCTCGTCAATTTCTATGTTTTGAGGCCGTAGCTTGCTTCTAATAGCACCAAATTAATAACCTACCTTATCCTATACTCTAGAGTAAGCTGACTGTCAATATAACTATGGAAAAATCAATCTACCTCACTGATAGGTTTTAGGCGATTTGACTATGAATTTAGCGTGATGTTGTGTTGTGCTAAGGTTTCAGTAGGGATAGGCAGGCGGAGTTAAGGTATATCATGACCAAGGGAGGTGCAGATACGATCCAAGGGATCTTGAAAAATAGTTCCTAGGGGAGGCTATCTGGACATTTAAAGCCAATTTATAAGCGATCCTGATTAGTCACAACCTTCAGCTATTTTGAAAGATATTTTTAAATCAAATGAGTTACCATTGTAGCCAGTATGTAGTTTACGGAATCCGGGGAAGGCTGCTCCGAATTCTCCTGTATTTTACTTTGTGCCCTACGAGTCACAAGCTCCATAAAGGGCTACAAGAGATTCTGCTTATAGGCTGAAAGTTATAACGTAATCAGGTAAGTGTTTACACTAAGCTTTTAAAGGGAATATTTTGTAGAGCTTGAATTAAAGAGAATATGAAGGTTAGGGTTAATGATTAACCGTGCTAATAGTATTTTTGGGAGGAGGTTTGTCGTTTTTAGATAAAAATGACTACCTTATTCATGGTTAGGGTAGTCATTTTAGCCTATTGGATTTAGATAATATCCTGATATTTTTGTAGCTTATTCGAAAGTATTTTTAGATGCTATTCTTTTTTGATTAGCCGCTTGAAAAGCTTGATCTGTCACTTGTGAACCCGCTGATGGGCCTAAGTGCTCAGTTTCTCTACTTTTTAGGATAAATACACCAATAACAGCAATTAAAATGATACCGCCGATATAGTAGGTTGAGTAATCTTTTGTTTGTTCTTCAGCTATTTGAATTTCCTCGTTATTATTTTTATAAAAAACTATGCAATGCATAGTCGAGGCATTATTTATTATTATTTTTATGCCTCTTCTTATGTCGGTGAGTAAGCTACTC
>CBDVDU010000211.1:0-4632 GCA_965372825.1 uncultured Gammaproteobacteria bacterium
TCTTCTGGCTTTATATGTTGTTTATCAAACAGAGAAATACCAATGCTGGAGCTGCTGTTATAGGTATGAGTATCAAGCTCGTATGGTGCATTGAGCGCCGCTAATATTTTATAGCCGGTTGCTTCTGCTTGTGTTGCTGCGTCCACATCTTGGTCACTGAGGCCTTCTAATAGCACCACGAATTCATCGCCCCCTATGCGTGAGGCCGTGTCACTTTCACGCAAGCAGTTGATCAGACGTTCTGCTGTCTGCTGTAAAAGGAGGTCGCCAAAATTATGACCTAGGGTGTCATTGAGTGTTTTGAAGTTGTCAAGGTCGAGAAAGAGTAGGGCGCCATATTGGCCCGTACGAGTGCTAGCAGATAGTGCGTGTTCAAGACGTTCTAGCACTAAACGTCTATTCGGTAGTTTAGTTAGCGGGTCGTAGAAGGCTAGATTTTTAATTTCGTTTACAGCTGCTTTATTTTTAGTAATATCGGTTAAAGTGGCGACGTAATTGCTCGTGATACCTGCCGTATCTTTCACAGCAGTGATAGTTAGCTGCTCAGGGTAAATATCGCCGCTTTTGCGTCGATTCCAGATTTCACCTTTCCACGCGCCCGTATTATGGATACTTTCCCACATGGCAGTATAAAACTCTTTGCCCTGCTTACCTGAGCTTAGTATGTGAGGTGTTTTGCCAATCACCTCTTCTGCGCTATAGCCTGTGATAATGGTGAAAGACCGATTCACTCGCAGGATTACCTTATTGGTATCCGTCACAAACATGCCTTCTTGGGACTCAAAAGCAGCGGCAGCAATACGAAGGTCTTTTTCGGCTTGTTTCCGTTCTGTGATGTCCTCAACAATACCATCAATACTAAGCACCTCGCCACTTTGGTTGCGAGTTGCATGTGAGGAAACATGAAGCGTGCGTATACTGCCATTTGGGTGCGTAAAAGGCATCTCATGCTGAACAAAACCCATCACACCTGTTACCAGTTGGAGGACTTTGTCTTGTGCTTGCTCCAATATACCAGGCAACCAATTAATAACAGCGCCCCAGTTTTGACCTATCACAAGCTCTTTAGAAAGGCCTAGAACATTTTCTACGCCATCACTTACATAAAGCAGTTCGCCGTTCAAATTATGACTGTAAATAACAAATTTGTTGCCAACATCCTCTACTAAACTTTGGTATTTCTTTTGACTCTCATGCAAAGAACGTTCTGCCAGTTTACGCTCAGTAATATCACGCGCAATACCTAGCACGCCAATAAGCTTACCTTCTTCATTTAGCATAGGCGTTTTTATTGTTTCGAACTGCCCATAATAATTACCGTTAGCAAAAGTTAATTCTTCTTCGTTGGCACTAGGCTGGCCAGCTAACATCGCTCGCCTGTCATTTTCTCGAAAAGAATCAGCCTGTTCTTTATCTACAAAATCGTAATCGGTCTTACCAATAATATCGGCTTCTTTAGCTCCATAGAATCTCTCAACCATAGGATTGCAAAAAAGGTAAACGCCAGCGGCATCTTTTAACCATATCAAGTCTGGAATGGAGTTCACCAAGGTATTTATTCGAGACTCGCTTTCCCTTAGTGCCTGCTCGATTTTCTTTTCTTTAGTGATGTCGATATTGGTGCCTAGCATACGCAAAGGTTTTCCACTGGCATCATAAAAAATCTGCGCCTTAGCTTGAATGTAATGTATTTCACCATTCGGCCACATAGCACGGAACTGATGGTTAAATGGACGTTTCCCCGAGATGGCCTCTTGAATAACTTGATAAGAACTCTCAAGGTCATCAGGGTGTAGCCACCCCATCCAAGTTTCAACAGAATTATTAAAATCTTCACGCTTCCTATTGTAGAAAGAAAGTATTAAGTCATCACACACCAGCTCTCGTGTGAGCAGATTAAAGTCCCATATGCCAATGCCATTGCAGGAAGTAGCTAAAGCAAGTCGCTCTTCTTTTTCCTTGAAGGACTTTTCAGCTATTTTTCTATTAGTAATGTCACGAATTGTAGTATAAAGCACGTTTTTGCCGTCTAGCATCAGTGAGTTTATCAATATATCTGCATCAAATGGTTCTCCTGAGTCAGCTCGCTTATGTATCCACTCGAAATGAACCGTGCCATTTTTCATCGCAGTTTCAATATAATGTCTAGCCAGCGTAATGGAGTCTGTGCCACAGGCCTGTATAGGTGGAGATAAGTCAGTAGGGTGATAGGCGCGGAGCTCATCCTGAGATTGCAACCCAAATAAATCCAAGGCAGCTTGATTGCAATCAGAAAAAAACTCTCCGTGAAACATCGTAATAGCATCAGCCGTAGTATTAAATAAGGTGTGATATTGTGCTTCAGAACACGCTAATGACGCTGCTATTAATTTACGCTCACGTTCCAATTTAATTAACTTGACTTGCGTTTTAGCCAGCCACCCCATCACGCTACTTTCTGTGCCTGGAGGAACATTGATGACCGAAGTAAAGTCGGCACTGCCAATTTTAGCAATCTCATGCTGTACTTTGCTTAGAGTACCGCCTAATTGACTATTCAGTAGTGAATAAAGGCGGAACAAAGTGAAGATTAACCCTAATACAAACCCGACGAATACAAGTAGCAGGATGATAGCCATTTCTTTCGCATGACTAACGGCAGTACTAGTGCGCTGATCCATCAGCGAAGTGACCTCATTAATAGGCCGCATGATGCTGGCCTTTGCTAGATGGTAATTATCATCATATAGCATCGAATGAGCTATATTTTTACCGTTCGTTGCCGGTGCTGCAAACAACCGCATTGCCTCAAACTCAATCCCTGTCAGTTTATCTGAATGAGCTTTTGAGTCTGCCAGTTTTTGTAGTTCTTGCTCTGGAAAGTTAGCTTGTTTCATTAAATCAAGTAGTGCGACAGCTGGTGTAGTATCAATGTTTGTTGGTATCTCACCGGTTAGAACAAAGTCCCAGTACACTTGATTGTAGTTTTTTGGACGCAGCATTTTGCCATTACGAATATCAATAATATCTTGGTAATATTTTTTGTAGATGGGATTGCCGGTGGCTACGTAGGTTCGTACCATACGTGTTAAGTCATCTGATGACTGATGCAACTCATTCGTAAGCTGAAAGGATTGGATACGCAAGTTATTCGCTTGATCAATTTGTTTTTCTGACCAAACGTAAATTGAGGAAACAACGGCAATGATGATAATCATGCCAACCGTCAGCTTTAGGTAGGTAGTAAATGTATTAGGCCTTAAATTTTTCATATCAGAGGGGCTTTTATGGTCATGATTTACAGGCTTGCTTGACATGATTCGATTGGGTGCCGGATTGCTTCCCTGTAGCAAAAAACGCGCTAATCCTTTGTGTTTGAAACTTAAAACTATAGCTGATTACACACCTGCTTCAGCTACCTTGGGAGATGTTTTCAAATCAAATGAGTCCCGTTGGGTTACATCTTTTCGTAACCCAATGCATTGCGTGGTGAATGTTGGGTTGAAAAAGCACCAACCCAACCTACGCAGCTATATGTTGAGTATAGCTAGAGGCGTTACAGGTTGCAATACCTCATTATGTGCGTGTAAAAGAGTATTAATTTCACATCATTTCTGTTCATTATTAGCAGGGGGCTATTGCTGATCGGGGAATGATATAGCTTTATTGATGATTTTGGCCTAAACACTTAAGCTCCACCCCTTTCCAATAAGAATAAACCGCTGGAAAGACAATTAAAACTAAAATTAAAGTAGAAATCATACCACCTACCATCGGTGCAGCGATGCGCTTCATGACATCCGCTCCCGCACCGGTTTGCCATAAAATAGGCGTAAGTCCAATCAGTGTTGTTAATCCACTCATTAGTTTGGGGCGTATACGCCGAGCGGCTCCGTCAACAATGACTTCAGTTAAATCTTGATAAGAGTGTAGGCGGTTGTCAGTAATGCGTTGTTGATAGCTTAAATTTAAGTAGAGCAGCATTAATATGCCCATTTCAGCTGCTAGCCCCGCTAAGGCAATCATGCCAACCCATACCGCAATACTGAGATTGTATTCCAATAGATGCAGTAGCCAAACGGAACCAATCAGTGAAAAGGGGATCGCGAGTAAAATAATTAAAGTTTCACTCAGTGAGCCATGATTAATAAACAGCATGAGAAAGACAATCAATAAGGTAATCGGAACGAGGATTTTTAGGGTTTCTTTGACGCGTTCATAATATTGATATTGTCCCGCCCATTCAATTCTGATGTTAGCTGACAATGATACTTTTTCATTGACTACTTTTTTGGCTAAGCTGACATAATCGACAAAGCTGATGTCTTTGACATCGACAAATACAAAAGAGACTAACTCGCCCGCTTCATTGCGTAACATGGGTGGGCCGTTGATAAATTCTAATTTAGCTAATTGACCAAGAGGAATTTGTGCGCCGCTAGGTGTGGGTACCAGCACTTGTTGTAAGGCTTCGGGGGTATCTCGGAAATCACGTGCATAACGTAAATTAATGGCGTAGCGCTCACGCCCTTCAATGGTTTTTGAAACGCTTAAACCGCCAACTGCCGCACTTAGCACTTCTTCGACATCATCTATCGTTAAACCATAGCGCGCAATTTTATCTCTATCGATGGTGAAATCGAGGTAATAGCC
>CBDVDU010000212.1:0-4595 GCA_965372825.1 uncultured Gammaproteobacteria bacterium
CTTTCAGTTTGAATAGCGTTACATGTACATTACTTAGTTACTTATAAACCACTTAATAAAAGGAAAAAATATGACCAGAAAAAATGTTCTAAGTTTACTGCTATCAGCAGGGTTGATCTCAGGTTGTAGTGCTGTAATAGCTGATAAATCGGCTAGCACTGCGCAACAGTCCGTTACTGACGATAAAACATTAGCCATTGAGGCGATGAATAATATGTCCGCATATTTACGGACATTGAAGAAATTTACTATCAATATCGATAGTAGTTCTGATGAGATATTAGCTAACGGGCAAAAGGTATTAATCAATAAAACCGAGGAAATTAATGTAGAACGACCTGACAAATTATGGGCAAAGTCCTCAACCGTATATCGTCAACGTGAATTTTTTTTTGACGGCAAAACATTTACCTTGTACACGCCTAATTTAGGTTATTTTGCTTCATTTGAGGCACCGGTCACATTAGGTAAGTTAGTAACAAAAGCACAACAGGAATTCGACATCGAAATACCCGTCGCAGACCTGTTTCTTTGGGGAACGGAGGCTGATAGTATAGCCGGTGTAGATGAAGCAACCATCTTAGGGATAGATAAAGTAAATGGCGTAAGCTGTAATCATTTTGCATTTAGACAAAAAGACATTGATTGGCAAATTTGCATTCAGCGTGGCGATACCCCGTTACCCCTTAAGCTAGTGATTACCGAAAAAAATGTTGAGACACAACCCCAGTATATTTCTATATTAAAATGGGATACTGCGCCAGACTTGAGCATGCAGAACTATACTTTTTCACCTCGTGAGGGAGACCATAAAATTAATTTTGGCAAAGCAGACGCTGACAAGTAAAAGGAAAAACTAATGATAACGCAATCAAAAAAAACACTAAGCCTATTTATACCTATGCTATCAGTGAGCTTGATATTACTACTCGTACCGGATCAAGTAGAGGCCAGAAGATCAAGCATTAATAGTAACCGTAATACCAATGTAAATGTTAACCGTAACCGCAATACTAATGTTAACGTTAACAGTAATCGCAACACCAATGTAAATGTTAATGTGAACAACAACCGGGGTCGTCACTATCATCCCGTGGGAAGAGCTATTGCTGTTGGTGCCGCTGTCGCAGTGACCGCTGCAGTCATCGGTTCAATCGTTTATACACTGCCAACAGGTTGCACTACCATTATTAGAGGTGGTATTGCCTATCAGCAATGTGGCTCGGTATGGTATCAGCCACAATATGCAGGCAATAATGTCACGTATGTGGTTATCCAGCAGCCTTAATAATCCGAAAGCACCGCCAGTCCTTTAAGGACTGGCGGTGCTTCATAACCTCAAAGTTTCGGGTTTTAGTTAATATGCATTACTAAAGGTATTGCATATTCCCAAACCTCTTCTTTTACTTGAGCAATACCACCCACCCAATCGCTTACATCTTGAAGGTAAGAATGAGCGATTTTGCGGTGGTGATTTTCTTCTAAGTCCCGACAGACATTCCCATGCTGGATCGGTGGGAACGATGAAGATTTAAATTTTATTAAGCGCACGATTAAGCGTATGCTTAGTTTTCATTTAAAAGGTGATTTATGAATACGATTAGTGCCAATGATTTAAAAACGAAAGGCGTGGCAGCGATTCAAGCGGCGTTAGATCAGCAAGATGAAGCGGTTATTTCGGTGCGAGGTAAGCAGCGTTTTGTGGTTGTTGATATAGAGCATTATCAATATTTGCGCGAATGCGAATTGAGTGCGGCTATTGTCGAATCAAAAGCAGATATAGAAGCAGGACGCTTTGTTGAAGAATCGGCTGAAGCACATTTGGCGCGTTTGGAAAGTATGCCATGAGTTATACGCTGGTTTTTACTGAACAGTATAACCGCCGTGCTTTACGCTTTATTAAGCGTCACCCTGATTTAAAAAGCCAATACTTGAAAACGCTGCAATTATTGGCACTTAACCCTCAACACCCTTCATTACGTTTACACGCCTTAAAAGGCAAGCTAAAGCCTTTGCAATCGGTTTCTATTAATCTGTCTTATCGTATCACCGTGGAATTATTGTTCAGTGATGAACAGATTATTTTAGTCAATGTGGGCGATTATGATGCTGTTTATTAGTTATTCAAGGAAGTAAATAGGCGCGCCACCGCGCACCTTATGATAGATTTTGGGACTCCTGTCACAAAAATCGATTCGCCACGCGGCGAATCAATAATGCCCCGGTACGCCCTGCGTCCACCACGACTATGCCCAAAACCCAGCATAGTCACGGCTCCCACAAATGGCTCTACGGCTCTTCGGTAAAAATTTTAGCCTCCCTCGCGCGCTGCTAGCGCACGTCGGATTGGCAACAACCCTTCGCCTACCGCGGACTATCAGCCCATCCGAGCCTGACAGCGTGCGCAATGAGTTTACGTTGAATGATCGCAATACCAATTTTCGACAAGGCAAATGCGCTGATGATGTTTCGATGAGAATTATTGGCGTACTTTGGAAGAAACTACAGGGTATTGAACCGGCAATGAGTGCGGGGAAGTGGGATTTAATTGAGTAGATATGAAATAAAAAAAATTCAATTGGCGTGCCGTTGGCAAACCTATTTTTATTCGATCAATTGACTTATAGATAATACTGTTTAATTTTCAATTAAATCAGTCACTTAAAGTGGCGTCCCCACCCGGACTCGAACCAGGAGCTATCCCTTAGGAGGGGACTGCATTATCCAGTTATGCAATAGGGACGTTGTTTTGAGCTGCTTATTATAGCAATAATTTTGAGATGGTGATTTGAATTTTTACTGTTTTTAAAAAACTGGTGTTATGTACGGGCATGAAGAGTAACTTAACGATTTTTGTGATCGTAGCGAAATTTGTCCTCTTATGCTACTCGACGCAGAGCGTCGTCATATGCATTCCCACGCACGGAGCGCGGGAATGAGGATTGGACTAAAGTGTCATTTTTTTGTATTTAAGACGGGTTGGGTTGTCGGCATCTGTGCCTAGGCGTTTATGACGATCTTTTTCGTAATCTTCATAGTTACCTTCAAACCAGACCACGTTACTATCACCTTCAAATGCCAGAATATGTGTGGCGATTCTATCTAAGAACCAGCGATCATGCGAAATAACCACGACGCAACCAGGGAAGGCTAATAAGGCTTCTTCTAGGGCGCGTAAGGTTTCAACGTCTAAATCGTTGGTTGGCTCATCGAGTAATAAAACATTACCACCGCTACGTAATAGCTTGGCTAAATGTACACGATTACGTTCACCACCGGATAAATCACCGATACGTTTTTGTTGGTCGCCGCCTTTGAAGTTAAAGCGCCCACAATACGAACGTGAAGGGGTTTCGTAAGTGCCAACGGTAATTAAATCTAAGCCATCGGAAATTTCTTCCCAGACTGTTTTATTATCATCGAGGTCATCACGGGACTGATCGACATGAGATAGTTTAACCGTAGAGCCTAATTTAATCTCACCAGAATCAGCTTGTTCTACGCCTGACATCATGCGGAATAGGGTGGTTTTACCTGCACCGTTAGGGCCAATAATACCGACGATACCACCGGGTGGTAATTTAAAACTAAGGTCGTTAACGAGTAAACGATCCCCAAAACCTTTGTTGACGTGTTCAACATCAATCACCATGTCACCTAAACGCGGACCAGGTGGAATAAATATTTCCTGAGTTTCGTTACGTTTTTGTGCTTCTTGTGAGGACATTTCATCAAAGCGTGCTAAACGGGCTTTGCTCTTCGCATGACGGCCTTTAGCATTAGAGCGTACCCATTCTAATTCCGCTTTCATAGCTTTTTGGCGTGAGCTTTCTTGTTTTTCTTCTTGCGCTAAACGGTTTTGTTTTTGCTCTAACCAAGAAGAGTAGTTTCCTTCCCAAGGAATACCTTGGCCACGATCTAATTCTAAAATCCAGCCGGCTACATTGTCTAAGAAGTAGCGGTCATGAGTTACAGCAACGACTGTGCCTTCGTAATTATGTAAAAAACGCTCTAGCCATGCGACTGATTCTGCATCTAAATGGTTGGTAGGCTCGTCAAGTAAGAGCATATCGGGCTTTGATAGCAATAAGCGACAAAGAGCGACACGACGCTTTTCACCGCCAGATAGTTTGGTGACATCCGCATCCCAAGGAGGAAGGCGTAAAGCATCAGCGGCTACTTCTAATTCGCGCTCTAATTCCCAAGCATTAGCAGCTTCAATTTTTTCTTGTAATTCAGCTTGTTCGGCTAGTAAGGCGTCAAAATCAGCATCAGGTTCTGCAAATGCATCATTTACAGCATTATAGCGTTTTACAATTTGTTGTATTTCACCCAGTCCTTCTTCGACATTACCGCGCACATCTTTCGAGGGGTCAAGCTGAGGTTCTTGCGCCAGATAACCGATGTTAATACCTTTCATCGGAATCGCTTCGCCTTCAATTTCTTTATCAACACCCGCCATAATGCGTAGTAGAGTTGATTTACCAGAGCCGTTAAGGCCTAAAACACCGATTTTTGCGCCAGGGAAAAAAGATAAAGAAATATCTTTTAAGATGAATTGTTTGGGTGGGACAATTTTGCCCACTCGATTCATA
>CBDVDU010000213.1:0-4561 GCA_965372825.1 uncultured Gammaproteobacteria bacterium
GCGATGGCGCGACTTTTGATTTATTAGAGCGTTTATTTACTGCGCCTGAAGAATCTCCTTACACTTATTTAATTGGCGCTTACCGACATAATGAAGTGGATAGTAGCCACCGACTGAGTTATTTAATTAATAAAGCTAAAGCCAGACACTCCCCTTTGCTTGAAATTAAGCTTGGTGCTTTAACTATCCGTGATGTCAATCAAATGACGGCCTATATTTTAAATACCTACCCCACTCGTACTCAAGCCCTAGCAGAACTTATTTACCAAACCTCAGCAGGTAATCCCTTATTTGTGAACGAAAGTTTGCGTTGGTTGCATAGCTATCAACATTTGCATCTGAGTGAGCTGGGCTTATGGACATGGGATGAAGATCAATTACGCCATACCGCTATACCTAATACTGCCCTTGATTTATTTAAAGATAAAATACAAAAATTACAACCTAAATCACGTGAGTTATTGGCTGTTGCCGCGTGTTTAGGGGCTAATTTTTCTGCCAATGACCTATCCTTAATAGCGGGAATACCTAAAGACAAGTTGTATAAAACTTTGTTCGATGCTTTTAGTAGTAATATTTTATTAAGAGATAAAGAGCGTGTGTACTTTTTCCATGATCAAGTACAAGCGGCAGCCGAAAGTTTTTTAGATGTACCAGCCAAGCAAAAGGTACACGCCAACATAGCGAAAGCTTTAATTGAGGCGATTCCTGAGCATTCTGACCTGAGTAAATTAAGTAATATATTTACCATTGTGGAGCATTTGTTTTCCGGTCGTGGGGAACTGCACAGCGATAAAGATAAACAGCAAGCCGCTGAATTTAATTATTTTGCGGGTATTGCGGCTATGAGGGCTTTAGCTCTGGATAATGCTAACTTTTTTTTCCAGCAGAGTCTATTATTGTTCCCCTGCCCTGATTGGGCGCAACATTATGAGTTTTTGTTTAACTTACATAAATACCTTGCACGTACGGAAATGGCGTTGGGTAATCAGCAGGCTGCGGAAAAAATTTTAAATACCTTAATCCAAGAAGCAAAAACAGAGTTAGATAAAGTGGACTGTTTATATGAACAAACAACCGGCCTATCTTCTATGGGCAACTTTGTTGAAGCGATTAAATTGGGTAATCGCGGCCTACAGTTTTTTGATCGAGAAATACCTGCTGATGATACCTTGGCACTGGAAAAGTCACATATGATTATTAGCCAAATACATGATTCTGAGCCCGATGTTTGGCAAAAAATCTTATCTATTACCCCAAGTATCGATAGAACCACGCAAATAGAAACAGGGATTTATAGTGAATTAATTCCTGATTATTATTTGGCAGGCATGGTGCCGCAATTGTATTTATCTGCTATTCAATCTACGCAAAACTGTCTTGCTGGTGGTGTTGATGAGTCGGTAATTTATGGTTTTTCTATGGTTGGTTTATATTTACAGCGCCAAGGACAATATAGTATGTCTTTTCGCTATGAGGATCTGGGCTTAGCTCTTGCTGAGCGATACCCTGATACTTTTGGAGCAACTAAGGGTATTAATGGGATTTTATGGACTAATATGCATAACCGCCGTGATTCCGAGCATATTATTGAGCAATGTCAAAAAAACATACACCGAGGTAAAAATTGTGGGGATTTATATAATGCAGGGTTGTCTTATGGACCGTATATTTGGCATTTAATTCATCAAGGTGCGGATTTAGCAAAAATCCCTTTAGTAACGACGGAATGTATTCATTTCTCTAATAAATTTAATTTATCCTTATCTTCTGGGCTTGCCGAGAGTGCTGTTATGGGCTGGGTCGATTTGATGATAACCGGTAAAGCCTCTTTTACTAAACAGGAAATAGCCGAAAAAATACAGCAATGGGAAGCATGCAAACATGTTGTTTCTATCGGTGGTTATTACACTTTAGCCGGCATTAGCCAGCATTACCTTGGCGATTATCAACAGTCAGCAAAATTATTAGTGCTTGCTGAACCTTATTTGCGCGGTTTAAGTGATAATATTCTTAATCGATTATGGTATGTATTTAGATATGTTAATAGTTTGCGCCTAAATACCCTGCTGCCCTCTAAAGATGAACAAATAATATTAGATGACTGTTTAGAAAAGGTGAAAAGTTGGTCATCTTTAGGACCTATATTAAGGCCTTATTTGGCTTTTATGTATATGGAAACTCATTATTGTGCTGGTAATTTTAGCGAGACACGTCGCTTATGCCTAGATGCTATCGATCTTGCGCGGGCTATGAAATTCACCTTATTAGAAGGTTTTTTATATGAGCGAACGGCGAACCTGCTTTTTGAGCAGCAACATGATCAAGCCGATTGCTATTTACGTCAATCGCTCACTGCTTATCAGCATTGCTCGGCTTTGGTTAAAGTTCAACAGCTTGAGAATAACTACGGCATCGTACTAGAAAATACTTCAGACGTGTCATCATCAAAAGGACTAGCACAACAACTCGACGTAGACTATTTATTACAAGCAACACGTTCGATTACCCAGCAATTAGATATTAATTCCTTACTCGAAACCATTTTACGGGCGGTAATGGAGCGTTTAGGAGCAAAATCAGCCTATTTACTTGTTGTGCAAGACGATGTCTTGCAATTAATGGCCAAAGGGGAAAAACAAGAGAATATTAGCGTACAGTTAGCCGAAGATCAAACACTAGAAGCCTTAGATTTATCGACGGCGATTGTTAATTATGTGCATCATACGAGGCAATTATTGGTTTTAAAAGATGCTGCCCGCAAAGGTGATTTCACGACCGATAATATTGTTAAAGAAAGGAATCTTAAGTCTATTTTTTGTGTTCCTTTGATTATTAAGCAACAAGTATTAGGTGTCTTATATTTAGAGAATAATCTAATCGCTGAAGTATTTACTAATGAACAGATTGAATTAACTAAATTGCTGAGCGCTCAGGCGGCTATTGCATTGCAGAATACTTTATTACTTCAACAAGCGCGAGCCAGTGAAGCAGAAATAAAACAGCTGAATAAAACTTTGGAAGAGCGTGTTACACAAAGAACACAGGCATTAAATACAGCAAATGAAGAATTAAAAAATTTCGCCTATGTTGTATCACATGATTTAAAAGCCCCCTTACGAGCAATTAATCAGTTAGCGGGCTGGATCAGTGAAGATTACGCCAGCTCCTTTGATGCCGAAGGTCAAGAACAAATGCAGTTATTACGTAGTCGCGCTAGACGCATGCATGACATGATTGAGGGAATATTACAATATTCTCGCGTCGGACGACTGCATGAGCAAGATGAATTAATTGATATTGCTCAGTTGGTTGAAGATGTTATTCACTTTTTAGCCCCGCAACCGACAATTAGCATTAGCCTTGTGGGCCAGTTTCCTGTTATAACAGGAGAAAAATTAAGAGTATTTCAAGTCTTCCAAAATCTTATTGATAACGCCATCAAATATAATGATAAAGAGCAGGGGAAAATTGAAGTCAGTTGCCTTAATAACGCCACCAACTGGATCTTTTGTGTTGCCGATAATGGTCCGGGCATAGCGCCACAATATCAACAAAAAATCTTCCAATTATTTCAAACATTAACCGCTAAAGATCAGGCAGAAAGTACTGGTATTGGTTTAAGCTTAATAGAAAAAATTGTGCATAATTGGCAGGGTAAAATTTGGCTAGAATCGGATGGAATACAAGGTTGTAAATTTATATTTAATATACCAAAAACAATAAAAAATGATTGATATTAAACCTATTTTATTAGCTGAGGATGATCATGTTGATGTCATGACTGTTCGACGTGCATTTAAGCAATTGGACGTGCTTAATGAATTAGTGGTAGCCAATAATGGTGAAGAGGTCATTCGCTATTTAGATGACTCTAAGATGCCCTTACCTTGTTTGATTATTTTGGATATTAATATGCCCAAAATGAATGGACTTGAATGTTTAAAAATACTTAAACAGCACAGTGTTTATAAAAATATCCCCGTTTTTATACTTTCTTCTTCTAGAGAGCAGCAGGATGTTGATAGCAGTTTTTCTGGAGGAATTTCAGGGTACATTCTTAAACCGGTAGAATTTAATGAATTTCTTCGCTCAATTAAAGTATTAAATGGTCATTGGACAGTGAACAGTTGATGAGCGCTATACAAGTCTTATTAATTGAGGATAATTTAACTGACCAAATGGGATTTAAGCGCTTTGTTAAAAAAAATGCGCTGAATTATGATTATCAAATTGCTAGCTCAGTGAGTGAGGCTTTAAGTTTACTATCAACGCAAAGCTTTGATATTGTTTTAGCTGATCATGCCTTAGGCGATGGCACGGCCTTTGACGTATTACCACATATCCCCAGCACTCCCGTTATTATGATTACAGGTAACGATAACGCGACTATTGCAGTTAAGGCATTAAAAGCGGGAGCTTCAGATTATTTAACCAAAGATATTGAGTCCTCTTATTTGGAACTCTTGCCGATTACAATTGAGAATGCACTTCAAGCTCAAGCCATTAAAAATGAATTGGAGAAGCAGATTAGAAAAATAATTAAAAGCGACTATATGAA
>CBDVDU010000214.1:0-4556 GCA_965372825.1 uncultured Gammaproteobacteria bacterium
TAGTTTATAATACGTACCTATTTTGGAACCGGTAGTAATTGATATTTTTTTAGGTGGTGGTGGTGCGACAAATTGATAGGCAATCCAGAATCCCGCAATAATGAGTAATATTGCAGGCCCTACAGTGATGAGTAATTCTTTATATGATCGATCTGATTTGCTTGTAGACATTATTTAATCTTCCCTAAATGCATGATGTAACAGATTATAATAAGTTAACGAGTATTTATAGGGTCAAGTTTTTGATTTATGAAATGGGTATGAATAATGTTTTACCATAAACCAAAGACTTGCCTCAGTCTCTAGCTAGCCTTTCCTTATATTAAATACCATTTATCTAACAACTAAGAAATCAAAAGAAAAGAATCAGGCTCAATTGATCCCACAGAGACTACGCACTCAGTCAAATAACTGAGTGCGAAATATGCTATTTACAGCTCAAATTCAGAGGCAGTCAAACCTAACTCTATCGCTATTCGACGCGCCATTGCTTTTTCATGGTCATCAAAATCACCATCAGCTGCACCGATAGAAATGACTAAACGCATAATCAATCGCGCAGCCTGACTATTGTTTTTCATTTTACCAATTGCCTCAAAGGCCTTAGCTTCACCTAAATCATTATCAAACTCTAATTGATTAACAAATTCGCCAAATGCGCCAATAATATCGGTCATTTTGAAAACTGATAATGGCTCATAGTTTTCGATAAACTTAACCATTTTACGTTTTTCTTCAGGTGAAATTTCACCATCCGCCAAAGCTAATAAAGCAGAACCCGCCATTGCCGCCTGTAAAAAATCTTTATTCTTAAATTTCAAAGCCTCTGTTTTTAACTCATTTGCTTTTTCTTTTAAGCCATCCATTAAATCTCTTAAACTCATATTACTATCCTCTGTTGGTTATTATTAATAAATTTAACTTACATCTTTAATTAAAGACACCGCCCGATAAGGTAGGTCGGCTTGATACACTACTGTTACTTGTTTTTCTTTTGCCAGTATACTTAAATGTGCCACTGCCGCATCGTCTTTATCACGCAATAGCACTAAATCTGGCACACGGCGTAATAAAACCCGTGTTGCCTCACCTATGCCTGGCTTAATTCTATTTTCATCACTGACCTTATATTGCTGTTTTATGCGCGCAATGAATGCTTTTGATTGCTGTTGCAAGGCTATACAATCAATCTCTGCCTGTTTATCATGCTCTCCGCTTAAACGTAACTGTTCAATACAGCCCAATAATTCGGCCACAAACCATTGTGATAAATCAACCTCTGCAAACTGTTGATAAAACACACAGCCATGAAAATCCTGCGCATTAATATAGTCCGCATTTAAAACCGAGCGACTGATTAATCCTGATAAGGTGGCATTTAAAATCGACGATGGAATTAAATAATCCTCCGCACTGGCCGCCACCGCGGCTACGCCTGCTAAATCGACCAACACATATAAGCCTGAATCAATATAGCATTGATGGTGTTGATTAAAATCCTCAACACTCTGTTTTAGCTCACGGGCAATGACGCCCTTGCCTGTCCAGCCATCGACAAAGACAATACTGCTGTCGGCGTGTCGCGCCAGAATATAATTTAAGGCATTTTCATCGATACCCCGATCCCGAATAATCGAAATGGAATAATGACTGACCTCACGCTGAAAATACTGACTCAAGGTATGCTTTAACACCACACCCACTGGCGTTCCTGCTCGCGCCAAAGAGACTAATACAATTTCACCCACCCGACGTTCGGCAATTTTCTGCGCCAAACACAAGCAATCTCTTGCCATTTGAGCTTGATTATCCTGCATGGCTTGGTGAAATAGTTGCATGTATTGCGCTGAAGGCAAACTTTCATGGCTTAACATTTCGCTATAATGGCGTTGCTCTTGTTGAATACGACGTTCTTTTTCTTCCACCGAAGTATTAGGCACATCAATCACTTTTAGCAAAATCTGCACATCATCCGCATGATAGCTACCTGTAAATATAGCCGCGTTCATACTAAACAACCGTGTAGTTGGGTGTGTTTCGGGGTCATCACATAATCACATAAAGCCATAAATGGCGCATCACTCAAACTATCGCCCATGCCCATCGTGACGATTTCACCATATTCTTGTTCTAAAGCTTTAATACGGTACTCAACTGCATGCGATTTGTTCACGCAACACGGCAAAATCGTTAAAGAGTTATTGTTTAAATAAACTTGGAAGCCGCTATAGTCCAGTAATAAAGGCTGAATGTAGTTCTGTAATAAGCTTTGTAATGCAGAAGCATTCGCCTGAAGATGGCGCACTTCCACATAATAATCTAGGGAAGATTCTGTGGTAATACGCACTAATATGTCGAGCACTTGCTGTTCGGCATAACATTCAATAGCCTGTTTGATGGCGAGCAATGCAGCCGACAAGGCACTTAAAGGTGAATCTATTTGAGCACGCCATTGACTATCTTCCATGCCGTCCGCATCTAAAATAGTGGCACCATGATTTAAAATAGCCCCATCAAGACAAGCCACGCCTAAATCAACCCGCGCATAAGAGGCTTGAGTTCGAGCAGTGGTTGGAATAATACGCCATTGTTCGGCTAAGCCTTTTAACAACACTAGCTGTTTCGGCAAGAAATAAGAACTAGGTTCGCCCGCTAAGTTATAACTGGCTGGCATCGCTTGCTCCAGACTCGGACATTTTCTGGCGGTTTGAAACACAGTGTCGTCTAAATCAAGAAAGAGAAATTTTTCCATCGGCATAATAAAGTAAATCTGCATTTAACCGCTGTGCAAATTGAGTTAAAGGCGCACACAAAGGCGTTTCATGGCAAATAATGATGTGATCATATTGCCCTTCACGCACGTTATATAAATAATTGGGGATATCGTCAGCATAATTATCCTGCAAGACTATTTTTTCCCGAATAGCCTCGCCTTTTAATAAGGGCGAACGTGCTGTGGATTGTACTTTTACATCCCAGTCCTGTTGTTCTAAATAATAAGCGATTAAAAAAGCTAAATGGACAAATTCACCTGTGCCTAACACTAAAATTTTCGCGCCAGATTGCCACGTTTGCATTAATCCCTGTAATGCAGTTTTATCCCACGCCATTTTGCCATGAATACCTAGGCGACCTGCTTTTAACGATAGGTTTTGACGTTTACATTCTGCCTTGCTGTTTACATTAGGTACTTGTGTGTACTGATAATTCGCATCACGTTTAAAGTCAATCTGAGCTGATAAGGCATTGATAAACCGAACTTCTACGCCCACTAATTGCTGAATCTGTGCTTGGCGTTGTACATCGACAAAACTCAGAATACTGACCACTAACACGCGCTGTAACTGTGGGTTTACTTTTTGATAGGCGGTAATTAAATTAACAAAAGTCGTACCGGTTGTGACTTCATCATCAATCAACACTAAGGTTTGCGCCTGCAAAAAGGTATTTTTCAAATCAGTTTCATGCGGTACATAGAGATAAAACTGACTAGCATGACTGTGTTGCTCTTGGAAATCTACCGCCTGAATCGCGTTTAAAAAATAACGCGAGGTATGAATAAAAAGATGTTCAGACTGATCTGTCTGCTCTAAATAAGCCTCGTAAACGCCTTGACCTAAACCTGCTGCGGCTTCTGCCATGCCAATAAAAACACTAGAGCCCACTATGGATTGAGCTAATGCTTGCGCTAAATACTGATGCATACGCAACATTTCTGCTGGCTGAGAAGGCCAATATTTAGCTAATAACTTACTGACAAACATAAACCCGCGTTTAGGGTTTTGCCGGGCTGCATAGTCCGTTAGCTCATTCATTTCAAAATCACTGGCTGCTAAGGTTAAGTTTAACTCTCCCGTAGGCAGCGAAACGCTTATAGTAGACAAGATAAAACCTTATTTTTTAGCACTCATCGTATGAAAAAGGCCCCAGACACGAACCGTACGACCGTCGTGGCTGAAGCCTTTTTCAACACAAGGTAAGAATGTTATTACTTAAATACTCACACCAAAGCTAGCGGCTAATGGACCTAAGCCGCCTGCAAAACCCTGACCAACGGCTTTAAATTTCCAATCACCATTATGACGGTACATCTCACCAAAAATCATTGCTGTTTCAATGCTGGCATCTTCAGATAAATCATAACGTGCAATTTCATTAGTATTATCGGCATTAACCACACGAATAAAAGCATTGCTCACTTGACCAAAATTTTGCTTGCGTGTTTCAGCTTCATGAATAGTGACAGCAATAATGACACGCAGGATAGTCGCCGGCACGCTTGCTAAGGTGATTTCTACTACTTCATCATCACCGTCACCTTCACCCGTGGTATTATCGCCCATATGCTGTACTGAACCACATGTTGATTTTAGGTTGTTATAAAAAATAAAATCAGCATCAGCCGTAACGTTACCATCAGCTCCAATCAAAAATGCAACAGCATCTAAGTCAAAATCCGCACCATCTGTCGCGCGATTATCCCAGCCTAAACCTAGTGCAACTTTCGTTAATCCAGGAGCTTCTTTACTTAAATTAACATTACCGCCTTTACTTAA
>CBDVDU010000215.1:0-4460 GCA_965372825.1 uncultured Gammaproteobacteria bacterium
ATTAAGGTAGAAATTCAGCAAGTTATGGATTCTTATGAATCAGGTGTTGTCATTACCAGTGTCAATTTGCAGGATGCTCAGCCACCTGAGCAAGTACAAAATGCATTTGAAGATGCTATTAAAGCGCGTGAAGATAAACAGCGCTTAATTAATGAAGCAGAAGCTTATGCTAATGAAGTCGTGCCTAAGGCGCGTGGTGCTGCAGCAAGATTAACGCAAGAATCAGAAGGTTATAAATCACGTATCATTTCTGCTGCAGAAGGGGACGTGAGTCGTTTTAAGCAGATTTTGACTGAGTATAAAAAAGCACCAGAAGTAACGCGTAAACGTATTTATTTAGATACGATGGAATCAGTGATGAGCGCTACCGATACAGTGATGGTCGATGTTAAGGGGGGGAATAACTTAATGTATTTGCCTTTAGATAAGCTAGCTTCTAGGTCGCAAGCTAAGGTGCGCGATGGTTACGTGCAAAGGGCACCGTCAACTACGCAGACATATACTACAACTAACACGGCGCGACCATCAGCGCGTGGACGTACACAGAGAGGGCGCTAAAATGTCACAAAATAAAATTTTAGTGGGTATTGGTGCTTTATTAACAGTCGGTATGATGTCTGTTTTTACTGTTTCTGAAACTGAAAAAGCAATTAAATTTAAGTTTGGTGAAATTGTTGCATCTGATTATCAGCCGGGCTTACATTTCAAAATTCCTTTTATCAATAATATTAAGAAATTTGATGCGCGTATTTTGACTTTAGATACTGCGCCAGAACGTTTTTTAACGGCTGAAAAGAAAAATGTGATTGTTGATTCGTTTGTGAAATGGCGTATTAGTGATGTCACAACTTTCTATACCTCAGTAGCGGGTGATGCTTATCAAGCGAATGTGCGTTTAGACCAAGTTATTAAGGATGCATTTCGTAGCGAATTTAGTAAGCGCGATATCAAACAATTGGTATCAACTGATCGTAGTGCGGTGCGTGAAGCATTGATTACTAATACCAAAGAGGCTGCGGCTAAATTAGGTATTGATATTGTTGATGTACAAGTAAAGCGTATTGATTTACCTGATGAAGTCAGCCAATCTGTTTATAGTCGTATGGAAGCTGAGCGTGCACGTGTTGCGCGTGAGTTTAGATCGCAAGGTTCGGAAGCTGCAGAGCGTGTTCGAGCCGATGCTGATAAGCAGAAAGAAATTATCTTAGCGAATGCTTATCGTGATGCAGAAAAAACTAAAGGTCAGGGGGATGCAAAAGCCTCTGAAATTTATGCAGAAGCATACGGTGCAGATATTGAGTTTTATGCGTTTTATCGTAGTATGAGCGCTTATAAAAAAACTTTTGGTAAAAACTCTGCAAATATTATGGTGACAGAGCCAGACTCTGATTTCTTTAAATATTTCAAAAAAATGAAGTAATTTAAGTCTTTATTTGAATTGAACAATTAAGCGCTCCGCCTATGCGGGGCGTTTTTGTGTGAATTGGAAAATTATCATGTTGCAAAGAGATCCTTGGTTATTGCCAGAAGGTGTTGAAGAAGTATTGCCTGAAGATGCACGGCATTTAGAAGTTTTACGTCGTCAATTGTTGGATGTTTTTGAGTGTTGGGGTTATGAAAAGGTGATCCCCCCTTTTATTGATTACTTGGACTCATTGTTAACAGGGTCGGCGCACGACCTGAACTTGCAAACATTTAAGCTAACGGATCAATTGAGCGGTGAAATGTTGGGTATTCGTGCCGATATGACGCCACAAGTAGCAAGGATTGATGCGCATAGTTTAAGTCACCAGCAGCCATCACGACTTTGTTATGTGGGCACAACTTTGCATACGCGAGGCGATGCCTTAGATAAAACACGAATCCCAATGCAAATTGGGGCGGAATTGTTTGGTCATACGGGCATTGATAGTGATGCTGAAGTCGTGCAGTTAATGCTTGAAGTCTTGGCAATGGCGGGTCTAAAAAATGTGCATCTGGATTTAGGTCATGTTGCTATTTATCGTGGTTTAGTTGCGCAGGCTCAGTTAACTGAAGAGCAAGAATTAGAGTTATTTGATATTTTACAGCGTAAATCAAATAGTGAACTTAGTGATTTATTAGAGAGTTATGCCGTTTCAGCGGAATTAAAAGCTATCTTTTTGAGCTTGCCTAAATTGAATGGAGATAAATCCGTTTTAGCAACTGCGCAAACAGTTTTTGCGGCAGCGGATGAGGCGGTAAAATCTGCTTTGGCCGAATTACTAGCATTAGCCGATTTATTGCATGCTTATTACCCTGAACTCACGATCAGTTTTGATTTGGCTGAATTGCGTGGTTATCACTATCATACTGGGGTCGTTTTTTCTGCCTTTGTGCCTGAAATGGGTAAAGAAATTGCGCGCGGTGGTCGCTATGATAATATCGGCCAAATTTTTGGTCGCGCAAGACCTGCAACTGGGTTTAGTGCAGACTTAAAAATATTAGCTGCATTAACTAAGGTAGATAATGCAGCTGAAGATATTGTTAGAGTTTTAGCGCCAATAGCACAAGGTGATTTAGCTTTAGATGAAAAAGTACGAGATTTGCGTGCAAGTGGTTGCATTGTGATCAAGGCCTTATCAGGGCAGTTGGTCAATGCACATGATTTGGGCTGTAATCAAACATTAGAAAAAAGTGATAAGAACTGGGTTCTTGTCCCGTTAAATTAATCTGGAACTGTTATGGGTAAAAATGTTGTAGTCATCGGAACACAATGGGGCGATGAAGGAAAAGGTAAATTAGTTGATTTGTTAACTGACCAAGCGGCTGCAGTGGTGCGTTTTCAAGGTGGGCATAATGCAGGACATACGCTGGTTATTGGTGACAAAACGACAGTTTTACATTTGGTTCCCTCGGGCGTATTGCGTGAAGATGTACAATGTTTAATTGGTAATGGCGTAGTCTTATCGCCTGAAGCTTTATTAAAAGAAATTAAAATATTAGAAGCCGCTGGAATTCCTGTGCGCTCTCGCTTATTAATCAGTGAAGCTTGTGCATTAATTTTGCCGGTGCATGTGGCGATTGATCAAGCGCGTGAAAAAGCCAAAGGTGCGAAAGCGATTGGCACGACAGGGCGTGGAATCGGGCCAGCGTATGAGGATAAAATCGCGCGTCGTGGAATTCGTGCGGGTGATTTTTTAAATATTGAGTTGTTTACCGAAAAGCTTAAAGAATTAACGGCTTACCATAACTTTATGCTAACTGAATATTATAAAGTTCCAGCCATTGATTTTGATACCATGCTAGCTGAATCTTTAGAATTAGCTGAGCAAATTAGACCGATGCTAATTGACGTGGCAGAAAAGTTATATACCTATCAAGATAATGGCGATAATTTGTTGTTTGAAGGGGCTCAAGGGGCATTATTAGATATTGATCATGGTACTTATCCCTTTGTGACTTCATCGAATACAACGGCGGGTGGTGCAGCAACAGGAACCGGCGTTGGCCCTTTAGATATTGATTATGTTTTAGGGATTACTAAAGCTTATTCAACGCGCGTGGGTAACGGCCCATTCCCTACCGAATTAGATGATGCTTATGGTGAGCACTTAGGCGTAAAAGGTCATGAATTTGGTGCAACGACAGGTAGAAAGCGTCGTACTGGTTGGTTTGATGCAGTTTCTATGCGTAAATCAGCAAAATTAAATTCATTAAGCGGTATGTGTTTAACTAAGCTTGATGTCTTAGATGGTTTAGATAAAATCGGTATTTGTACTGCGTATAATATTGCTGGCAAAGAAGTAAGTGTTGCGCCATTAGGTGCTGAAAATTACGAAGCCTGTGTGCCGGTAATTGAATACATGCCTGGTTGGTCAGAAATCACCAAAGGGGTTACTGAATTAGATAAATTACCGGCTAACGCAATAGCTTACATTAATCGTTTAGAAGAATTGGTTGGTGTGAAAATCGCTATTTTGTCTACCGGTCCAGAGCGTAATGAAACTATCGTGTTAACTAACCCTTTTGCGTAAAAAGTTAAAAATCCTGTCTATATCAGTTACCTGGAAATGAGTGTTATTATTGCTCATTTCTAGGTTCTGCTACCTCTATAAATACATCACCCAGCTTTGTAGTTTTATAAGCTGAGTAACCTTAGATCTTATCTAATCTCGAATTTTAGATTCTACGTAATGTGCATTGAAAGCTTTGTCTGATGAGTTTTGCGGCATGAATTTATTCCTACCGTGAGCGTGAAAGATAGTTTACTTTGTGTGGTTTTTTCCTGTACTTCTAAAACAAGAGCTCGTCTGTATAATACCAAGTCTCTAATAGGCTTATACTTAAACTCATATAACTAAGAGAAACCGTCTTCCTGACTGTTACCCAGTCAAGCGTGGGCACAAGCTTTAGCAGGAATCTATAGTGACTGCATGGATTCCCGATTAAAGATTTCGGGAATGACGGCTATTACAGTGATTATTTATTGGGGTTGGTAT
>CBDVDU010000216.1:0-4454 GCA_965372825.1 uncultured Gammaproteobacteria bacterium
CACGTATTACTTATCTATTTTTCCCCGTTGAAGAAGGAATTGACTATTAAGGAATGAGGATTTAATAACTTCCTGAAATGTAGCCTGTATGAAGCTTGCGGAATACAGGAAAAGCAGTCTATTTACTTCCCAGTATTTTGCTATAGTTTAAGTTAAGAGTAATACAAAAATGGGGCGCAGTGCTTTATAGCCAAATTATAATGATTGGGTATGAGTATTTTCATTAGATTCCTTAAGTCAACAGAATTGATAGAGAAGCTCCAATATAGCGCCGCGGTTTTCTCTGTGCTCTCTGTGGTTAATTTTTAGGTTTTGTATCCGCCTTTATTAACACCCGCCTAAACACAAACTTTACTTATTTTTAAACTGCGCGGCTTTAAGATTATGTCGATCAAGTAGACGATAAAATTCCGTTCGGTTACGTTTAGCTAATTTAGCCGCTTGAGTGACACTACCATTGGCTAATTGCAGTAACTTCACTAGATATTCACGCTCAAAATTCTTTTTCGCATCATTAAAACTAAGCGATAATTTTTGTTTTTCACGCAAAGCTTTTTCAACCAGATTTACCGGCACTAGCGGAGTTGTTGCAAAAGTACAAATATGCTCAATGACATTTTTCAATTGTCGAACATTCCCCGGCCAGTCATAGGAAATCAATAGTTCCATTGCTTCGTTAGAAAAACCTTTAGCCACCGACTCTATCTGAATATCATTATGAGTAATGAAATAACTTGCCAACAAAGGAATATCTTCTAGCCTCTCTGCTAAACGAGGTAACATTAAAGTGACCACATTTAATCGATAATACAAATCTAGACGGAATAAGTTATTAGCCGTCATTTCCTGTAAATCTTGATGGCTTGCAGAAATCACCCTAACATCTACCTTTACGGTCTTATTAGCGCCAACAGGCCGAATCTCGCCTTCTTGCAAAGCACGCAATAATTTCACTTGAAACGCGGTAGACATATCCCCAATTTCATCAAGAAATAAGGTGCCGCCATCGGCTACCTCAAACAATCCTTTACGGGCCGCTGATGCCCCAGAAAATGCGCCTTTCTGGTGACCAAAAAGCTCCGATTCAAGCAAGTCCTCGGGTATTGCACTACAATTGACGGCAACAAATTCTTTATCACTGCGCGAGCCTGCCTTGTGAATAGCTTGAGCAATAAGCTCTTTGCCTGTGCCACTTTCACCCTGTATATAAACACTGACATTCGTTTGCGCGACACGTTCAACTTCATCCAATAGGTTTTCCATCATCGCGCTACGAGTAATAATATTTACCCGCCAAGCCGCGCTTCCTTCTATACCTTTCCCATGATCAGCTCGTGTATTTAACGCAAAAGCTTTAGTCACTAGTTCAATCAGTTCTTCCTTAACAAAAGGTTTAGTGAGAAAACCGAAAACCCCTTGATGAGTTGCTGCAACTGCTTCTTTTATAGTGCCGTTCGCAGTCAGAATAATAACGGGTAAAGCAGGGTATTGTTGCTGAATATGACTAAATAGCGCCATGCCATCCATTTCTCCCATTTTTAAGTCAGTAATAACCAACTGGGGGCGATAGCTCGGCAATAGCGCAACTGCTTCCTCTGCACTTTCAGCCTTTTTTATCTCAAGCCCTAATGATCGTAACCGTAGGTCTAATAATTGCAGCAAGCTTGGCTCATCATCGACTACTAAAACTTTCATGCCTTGAAAATTATTTTTTATAACTTGGCTCATAATCTAATTTTTTATTGATACTACTTTCTATAGCTTTAAGCGCTTGAATTTTTGAACTTAGCTCGATTAACTGCTCCTGTGCTATTTCCATTTGTTCTTGTGTTATAGCTAGTTGCTCTTTAGATTCCTTTAGCTGGCCACGCAAGCTACTGTTTTTATTGTACTGTCTTTTAATATCTTCCAGTACTTTAATTTGCATTTTATTTAACCATTGCAACTGCAACCCTGCGCCCTGCTGCATCTGTATAGTATCCACTAGCTTTATTGCATCACCGAGCTTCACACAACTATAATCACTGTTCAAAGCATAAACCAGCACCCAAGCGACTTGCCAGTCTGGGTTCTTGTCATATTCCTGCGTTAATTCCTTACAGGCAAGCATGCTTTGTTTTTTATTCAGGACAGAATATTGCTGAGTACGCTTGATCAAGTCATACACTTGCTCCTGCTGAATTCTCCTTAATACATCATAAGCCTGCTCTTGACCGGTATCGGCTACGGGTTCCGACGGTTGAAATAAATTCTTAAAATAAGGCTGGCACCCCTGAATAGTAAAAATCAAACTGAAAAGAATATATTTAGCTAATCGCGGCATTACAAGTATCCTGCTTTTGCGGTAAGTGTAGAAGAAATCGAGCGCCACAGTATTTATTACTGGCAGGCAATAGCTCAACCTTGCCTTTATGCGCATCAAGATAGTATTTTACTAAAGAAAGACCCAAGCCTGTGCCTTTTATTTGCCAAATTTGTGGTGAGTTTCCTTGATAAAAATCTTCAAAAATAAAAGGCTCTATATCCTTAGCAATACCAGGGCCTTGATCTTCAATCAGTAGCTGCACATCATCATCCTGCGCAAATAAACTAATGCCAATCTTGCCATTTTTTGGGGAAAATTTAAGTGCATTAGAGAAAAGGTTGCTAATAATAATTTCCAGCTTGCCATAATCCGCGTTTATATGCGTTATACCTAGATTACTTTGTACGCTAATATTTTTACTACGTAAGGGCAACTGATATTCATTAATGCAGCGCTCAATTAATTTACCCACATCAAAAGTCGAAAGATTCAAATCAATCTGAGAGACCACAGCCCTTTGATATTCCAACAAATTATCGATTAAATCATTAAGGGTGATATTACTCATGTGCATCAACTGAATAATTTCTTGCTGTTCAGTATTCAGTTCACCAACAACATCCTCAGCCAGTAAATTCGTTCCTTCTGTCAACGTTGCCAATGGCGTTTTAAGCTCATGCGAAATGGTACGTATAAATTGCAATTTTTCATACTCTAGCTGATTTAGCCTATTGCGTAACCACTCCAAGTGCACACCTAGCTCGGTTAAATCTTTAGGCCCACCAATGGCAATCGGCTGCTCAAAGCCTTCTTCTCCTAAGTGACGGATTGCAAGGGCTATGTTTTTAATGGGGCGAGTCAATAAATACACAAAAGCAAGAGCAAGCAACAGCGCCATAGAAATACTGACGAAAGTCGAAAAAATTAAATGCTCATGAACTCTACCGGCAAGATCAGATAAAGCACGCGCCTCTACTCCAACTTTTTGTTCGCCTGCCGCCACAAGCTCTCTTGCCTGGTTTGTGAGTTGATCAAATTTTTTAAGGCGCACACTTGCTAAATTAGCTTGCTCCTCCTGAACGCTAGGCAAAATATCTTGATTAAGCATGCTCTCTGCCTGCAATAACCCAGTTACCTGTGCATTAAAAGCCTCATCTAAGCTCAGCTCTTGAAGATCAGCTATAACTTCCAAGAAAGAATTACGATGCTGTTGATAAGACTCGAGAATAGCAGCATCATTAAGCACCTCGAACTGCCTGATACTTTGCTCCATTAAGATTAAACGATTAAGTGCAGCCCGGCTAATTTCAGCCGCCTGCACCGTTTGCACTAAAACCCTCTGACTCTTTAGCGTGTAATTTGTAACCTCGGTCATTGTATAAATAATAGCCACCACTAACGGTAAGGCTACTATGACAAAACTGACTAAAGCCCACTCCCGAAGAGAGCCATAAATAATCAGCCTATTTTTAGCCGGCTTTTTTTCCTCTCGTTTTGAGGTCATTTTACTCATAAAACTTGAATTTACTGGTTGTTATAGGCCTACTCTTTTTATACAGAGCAACATAAAGGCTTGAGGGGTAATTTGCTATCATAACAAAATAAAGATAATAGAAAGGCTTCTAAAAGAAAACAGCACTCATATTTACCAGGTAAACCTATATCCCGTTATTATTTCTCCATAGAATAAAACCAATCACTTTCAAAATTGACGGTAAAACTGGCAAATACAGCTTATTCACGGGCAAATACATATAAAAATATCGTCATTACCGAAGTCTTTTATCAGGAATCCACGCTAAACATTAGATTCCTGCTAACAGCACGCAGGATGACGAGCTGAAAAAAACAGGCTGCACCCTTTAATAATGAGAAGTTACCTAAACTATGACCTAAGGAATGCACATTAAATAAAACCCGAAACTTTAGCTTATGAAGCACCGCCAGTCCTTTAAGGACTGGCGGTGCTTTCGGATATTATTGAAGTTTGACTCCTAAGTACCAAAGCATAATTATTTTAACGGTTTTTGTGTTCGAATTTATTCGTACCTTAGACTTAATGGGCTTTTTCGGTACGAATAAATTCGAACTACAGGCATACCATTCAGCTAATGCATATTATTAAAGTGTTAGTTTAATTTTACGTAGG
>CBDVDU010000217.1:0-4433 GCA_965372825.1 uncultured Gammaproteobacteria bacterium
GCCCATTTGAGCCATTTGGCATCAATTGGATCACTGGCTTTGCCTTCGCTTAATGAGCTGCTTAAATTGGTTAGGGTTAAGTCGACATTTTTATTGGCTTCAATCGCCGCTTCGACGGCTTCAATATCGCTAATATCTAATTTTTCAGATAATTTCAGGCGGATATGTTTTTCCATGCCTGTAATTAGTTGCTCGATTTTTGCCACTTGCTTTTTCGCGCGTGGTTGCATTAAAGCGGTCACGGTGCCAGTAAATAAATGCACAATGGTTTTTTCGCCGCAGCCTAAACACGCACCATCACCACAATTCATTGATGAATAAGTACGCTTATCCAGCATCATAGTGGTTAATGCGCCGATTTTTTCATCTAAATCATCAATGCGTTTATATTTAGGGTTTGATGTTGGTAAATCATTCCAATATTCCCAGTCATCACGCAAAATTTCGATGCTTTCAGGCGTTTGTGGTGTGGGAGCTAGCGCTTCATCAGGGCATACTTGGACGCACTCCATACAACCTTTACAAGTCATTGGATTGATAGTGATCGAGAATAAACCACCATTATTTGGTGTGCGTTTATTAACCGCATCGTGATACGGCTTAGTAATGGCAAATTTAAAATCGCCCATCGCCTCTTTAAACCAGTCAAACTCTTGTCTGACCTCGGCTTGTTCCGCTTCGGGGTATTCTTTAATGGTTTCGCCGATGGATTTATTAAAAATCGGATCTAAAATCGTGCCTTCGGATTTATCAGCTGTTAAAGCGTGATATTTTTTCTCGACAGTACGAATGGCACGGCGTAAATGTTTAACCGTTTTACCCGTTTTTTCGATGCGTTTGATATTGGTTTCAAAGACTTCATTAACACTATTAATTAAGCCGGGAATCGCGCTATCAGGGCAGACCGTATAACAATCGCCACAGGCGGTACAATTTTCGGGAATCCACACGGGATGCTCAAAACGAATTTGCGTCATATCGCGGTAAATACCGCTGGCGGCAGGGATAATGCTTAGCGCCATAAAGGGGTCTGCTAAATTATCGTTAGCACGGCCATTAATATAGTTGGTACCTGTTTGCTCAAAAAAACGATGAATATCCGAGATAGGATCATCATTGGCTGGTTTTTGCAATAACATCAAAGGAGCTGTATTTTCTTTTTTTACAGCCCAAGGCGCAACATCGCCAACGGTCATTTCTGCAATATTGATATGCTTGGTTTCAGTAAATCCACGCTGTACGGTACGGAAGTTGTCTTCAACGACTTTTTCGCCTTTTTTGCCAAACTTAGTTTTAATGGTCTCATGAATGGCATTTAAAATATCATCTTTACTTTTGCCTGCATTTTCGGCAATCGGTGATGATTCAAAAAACGCACCTTGGAAAGCAATACCTTGCATCCGAAATTGTAAATCAGGGTGGTTAGTTTCTTCGCGTGCGATTTTAAAACCATCTAAGTAAGCAACTTTGATATTTTTATCAACGATATATTGTTGCGAGGCTTTAGGGAATGTACGCCACACTTCTTCAGGTGTTTCTAAGTCACTTTGAATAATAAACACGCCATTTTTATTTAAACCTGCCAACGGATTGGAGTGGGTAAATACATTTGGATCAGGTGCAATGACGACATCGACATGCGCATATTCACAGGCGATGCGAATGGGCTCAGGCGCAGCAGATAAGAAGTATGTCGTTGGCTGGCCTTTTTTCTCGGAACCGTATTTAGGGTTGGCTTTGATATGGTAGTCAAGCAAATCAAATAAGGTCATGGCCAGGTTTTTACCCATGGTAATCGCGCCCCAGCCGCCGACGGAATGCATGCGGATAGTGAGCGCATCTTTGGGCATTAAGTTAGGGTTTTCCGTGCCTTTTAAAGCGAGATCACGAATAGCGGGGTAAGCATCGACAACAGATTGCTGTTGTAACTCTTGCTTGGGTGAAAATGCTTGATTGCGGACAAACTCTATGCCGAGATAAAAGAATTTTTTGCGCTTGCCCGTAGGCAGCATATTTTCAATAACCGCGATAATGCCTTCAGGCTGTAAATCACGGCTACCTAAACCAAAACAAGCGGAAAACAATGGTGAAGTATCGGTGACTTTATTGTAAGACGCATATTGAGGAAAAGGCGTTTCTTTAGAGTGGCCGTTTTCAAAGCCTTTAACCATGGCGTTACGAATTTCAGACATTAACGGCAAATCTTCAGATAAAGGCTGGTCGGTACGCTCCATCACAGTGATGCCTTTACGGCCTTTAGCGACAGCAGAAATTAAATCACCGGGGAATGGGCGGAATTGGGTCATGTTGACTACGCCAATCTTAATGTTGCGCGTCGTACGTAAATAATCTGCGGTGGCTTCGGCCGTTTGAATAACGCTACCTTGAGCAATAATTAAATAGTCAGCGTCAGAGCAGCGGTATTGGCCGATACGATTGTAGCGTCTGCCAGTGAGCTCATACCATTCGTCCATGCACTCGTCGGTGAATTTTTCGATATGGTCAAAGAAGTAAGGGCGCTGAGCTGCGACTGATTGCATATAGGAGTCTTGGTTTTGCACCACACCCGACATAGCAGGTCTATCAACATCCCAGATAGCAGGTATGCGGCGACGTGACTCGCCATATAAAATACGTTGTGCTGGCGTAGGGCAATTAATAATATCCTCAGGCAGTCCTAAAAATTCTTCAATTAACTCACGTTCAGGTAATTGCAGGTCTTCGATTAAATGTGAGGTTAAAAAGCCATCTTGAGCAACAGCGGCAGGATTTAGACTTAGCTCTGCGACTTTGCGGGTAATAATATTTAAGTCAGCCACTTCTTGGTTGTCTTTGGCAAATACTTGAATAAAGCCGGTGTCATCCATGCAATGATAATCATCATGACCACAATGCACGTTAAGCGTGGCTTTGGTGAGCGCGCGACAAGCAATATTTAACACATACGGCAGACGTTTACCTACTGCTGTATATAAGGATTCATGCATATAGGCGATGCCTTGCGATGAGCTGAAATTAGTGGCGCGTAGCCCTGTCATGGACATGCCTGCGGTAATTGCAGCTGCTGCATGTTCGCCTTCTGGCTCAACAAAAATCAGGGGGCGACCAGAGATATTAATATGGCCTTTACTTTTTTCTTCTGCCCAGAACTCACCCATTTCAGTGGAGGGGGTGATAGGGAATGCGCCAGCAGCATCGCTAGCCTCACGTTCGCACATAACGACTGCAGCATTGCCATCCATTGCCATGCGTAGGCCAGGGTATTTAAATTGTTTGTCTTGTTTTTTCTTGCCAAAAATAGCCATGCGACTTCCTTCTTAGATGGTTTTACTTTGTTAGATTGCGATTTAACGCTTTTTTAGCGATGGGGGACTAAAGTCCGCCTTACGGCTTTATGTGCCCCGTTTAAAGTGGGTATTTTACCCTAAAGGCAATGATCCAGTACGGTGGGGTTTCATTCCTTCTTTGCCTTTACTGGCATGGGTAGAACCTAATTTGCTATCCAGCCAGACAATAGCGCCGGTTGGGCAGCGCTCAATGGGGGTACGGTCAACTTCAAAATCTTGATACTTTTCATAATCAATAACTGCTAAATTATTTTTTATTTCGATTAAGCCTTTAGGTGCGTCGACTACGCATTTTTCGCAAGCGGTACAGGCAACCTCGCATTCTTGTTGCGCGGTGTCACCTTCATCTAAGCTTTTACAGGCAACATACAGTTTTTGGCTCACTGGCATGAGTGAAAACAAGTCTTTAGGACAGACAATTACGCAATCATTGCAGGCAGTGCATTTATCTTCGATAACAATGGGTAACCCATGTTCATCCATATAAATTGCGTCAAAATCACACACATCCGCGCAATCACCTAAGCCTAAACAGCCCCAACTACAGCCTTTGCCGCCACCTGAAACAGCAGATGCTGCTTGGCAGGATTTTAATCCTTCATATTTTGCCCGAGTATAAGCAACATGGGTGCCGCCTGCACAAGCTAAACGAGCGACAACTTTTTCATGGTCACCCATGCCAACGCCTAAGTAGGCAGCAATTTCTGCATTACCTTCGGGTGAATTTACTGTGCATGCTGACGGGTTTTTTGTGCCCTCTACAACCGCTTCAGCAAAGGGTCGGCAGCCAGGTGTGCCACAAGCCCCGCATTGAGCCTGAGGTAGCATGTCGTCTACTTCTGCTATGCGCGGATCTTCATAGACAAATAATTTTTTGTTGGCGATGGCTAATATGATGGCAAGGACGGTTCCTAGTGCAATCATAAATAAAGCGGCGGTGACTATAGTCGATATCATGGCAAATTAAAGCATTGAGCTAGGTGAAAAACTACCCACTAAAAAGATTGGAGTAGTTGGTTTTCTCGGGGGACTTAAAAGGTAGCTATGATTTTATAGTGAATCAAGGCGCAGCAAAATGGCTTTTAT
>CBDVDU010000218.1:0-4415 GCA_965372825.1 uncultured Gammaproteobacteria bacterium
GGTAAAGTCCAGCCCGAAAAAGGTACTGGTCTTTCCATCGCTCCGCTTGCCACCAAAATTTGATCCGCGGTGATTATTTTACTCTGGTCATTATGCAATACCCCCACTTCGCGCTCATTATTCAGTGACCAGACGCGTGTATTGGGAAAATATTCGGCTTGGCTGTCACGAAATTCAGCCGCTAATTGCTTGCCGCGTAAGTATTCCGCACCTAATTGCTGTGCGCGCTGTTCCGGCACTGATTCGATAGACCGATAAATTTGCCCCCCAGGTGCGGGCTGTTCATCCAATACCGCACAGGAAATCCCTTGCTTAGAAGCAAGTGTTGCAGCTGCAAGCCCCGCCGGGCCAGCGCCGATAACCAGTAATTGATAATGATTATTCATAGACAATACCACCGATTTTTGACCCTACTCCTTGCTGCATTTCAACTTGCATACCTTGTTGAACATAAGTCATACATGCGCGCTGATTAGGCTTGCCATCAATGACCATCTGACACTCATAACACACACCCATCATACAGAATGAGGCACGTTTACTAGCGGATATTGGCGTGGTGCGGGTATGGCGTAAACCGTGGGTTAACGCCATTGCAGCAACCGTTATCCCTTCAGTCACCTGAATTTTCACGCCATTCAAACTGACTTCAACGTTTTTAGCATCACTACTGGGAAACTGTTTAAACATGTTATAACCTGATTTTGCTAATGATATTATGATGTTCAAAAACCATGCTTTCCTGCAAGTCCAATTTCTGACCGATATGCGCTGATTGTGCGCGGGTAAACATGGCATGTGCCAATGCAATATCCACATAAGATAAACCGACTGCATTAAAGTAGGTGCGTTCCTCATCGGACTCTCGCCCGGGTTTATGTTTAGAAACAAGCTCATGTAAGTCAGCATGAATATCATTATGAGATAACAAACCTTCTGCATACATACGGCTTAAAGTTTGCGTGCGATGCGTGACCGTATCCCAGTCATCACAGACTATCTTGTCACATTGCTGCGCGACTTTATACTCGTCTTCCCAGCCACCAATATGGCTGTAAAAAGCCCCCGGCTTCATCCATTCGGCTTTCAATAGTGGCGCTTGCGCACTGGTTGCAGTCACCAAAATATCAGCACCGACCATCGCATCTCGTGCCACCGTATTGGTGCGAATAAACTTAATATCTGGCAATAATGGCGACAATTCATCAATAAACTGCTCTTCCTCTAGCGCACTTTTAGCAGATACGCGACACTCTTTTAAACTAGGACGTACCACTTTCATACCGAGCAAGTGCATTTTCGCCTGCTCCCCTGCACCAATAAACCCGATACTATGCGCATCTTTACGTGCTAAATGCTTTGCGGCAATCGCTCCTATCGCTGCCACGCGCATATTAGAAGCCAATGTGCCTTCCATTACAGCAATGGGAAATCCCGTTTCTATTTCTGATAAGAGAAACATGGCCGATAAGTTCTGTACGTCATATTTTTTTGGGTTACGCGGAAAAACCGAGACCCATTTGATACCGCAAATTTTTTCATCCAGTAACGTGGCAGGTAAACCATTAATTCTATTCTGGCTGACCTGATCAAAAATTTGTACGATTTTTTCAGGAAACATAATACGATGATCTTCAAAAGCCAACATGGCTTTTTCAGCGACCTCAATAGCCATACGCAGATCAAAACAACCTGCATCCAGTAAATCTTCCTGAGAAAGGTAAGTAAAGCCAACCTGATGAGGCGACATAAAATGCTCCTGTAAAATTATTATTCGCCGAGTGTTTAGTTCAACTTAGTTATCAATAAACCTAAAAATTAACACTTACTCATGGAGTATAAACTTTATCGACTGACTTCCAATTTGGACTTGGGTTAAAAGTAGACATATTTTCAGCAACACTTGCGCTTTCCTCACCTAAATCTTGCTCATAGGCAACACCTTCATGGCTAACTAGAAAGCTAATGACTCCACTTTCGCCATACTCTTCAGGCCATGCAACCAGTGCAAAACCTAGCTTCATATTATTACCTTGTAGGTAGCTATAAGCACCGCCTTTAGCATGTTCTCCCTGCGCAGTAAGGATTTTGTAATAATATCCGTGATAACCATTTCCTGGAGTACGTTCCGCAAATAATGGACCAAGCGGACTTAAGGTATTTTCAGAATTACTCTCCCAGTATAGACCGTCATACGCTCCCGAGGTGCTAATAAACTTTTGAGCATATTCCGATATACCATCATTATTACGATCCAGTTCAACATATTCCATTTGTGCATCGTAATAGGCCAGTACGGCCTGGATGGCAGCAAGTTCGTTTCTGCCAATACGACGAATGCGCATACGCTCCAAACCTTCTTGAATATCAAAATACCATCCCGACGTACCCAAAACAATAGGAATAGGCATTACCCACTGTTCAACACCAACAGCAATTAACCGTTTTTTATCACCATCAGCTAACAGTACGTGCTCCTTTTCCCAAGCAGTAATATACTTTTTCACATCCTCATTGCTAACAGTATCTACTGGTAAAATCTCTTGATAATTAGCACCTAATATTTCTTGAAGCAATTTTATATCGTTATTTTTAAGGGCTAATTCAAAAGTATTGTCAGCTTCCTCCGCTGAATTAAATACTGCCTGATTCAGTACTGGCGATACTTCTAGCTCTGTACGCGACTGGCCTGTTTGTGAGCAAGAGACTGAAAACAAAAAAAGCCCGGTAAGAAATACTCCAGATAAACAGTTTCTTATGATTTGGGATTGATTAGTCATAGATGCTCGCATGTTTTTAATTATGTATTTCATTTGCTTTTCCATTTACCTACGCCCGCCACTACGTCCACCACCCGAACGACGTCCACCGCTACTACGTTGCCTACTCATCGAACGATTACTAGAATTTCCTCGGTTAATATTTTGCTTAGTTTGACGAGAGTTACCAGCCCCTTTAAACGCATTATTGCGTGATTGTCTCGAGGAACTACTTGTCCTGTTTGTTTGTTTAGAGCTTCCCATGTTACGACTCGATTTATGCTGTGAAAAATCACGATCAGCTTGATTAACCGATGCTCGTGCTTTGCTGCCACCATCTCCCTTTAATTGTTTACGGCCTTCACTAGGACTGACTGCTCGCTTATCTAAAGTTGTACGTGCTTGGTCACGCTGCGTATCCCGACCTCGGTAATCTTGACGCTGTTGTGTTCCTGGGCGTTTATTATTAGTTTGCTGAAGTTTTGCCTTGTTACGAGAAGTACTATTGCCACGATTATTGGAGTTGTGATTCCAGTTAGTATTTCTATTTTTGGAATTAATTTTTTTATTAACATTAATATTGTTGTATCTATTGACGTTAATATTAACGTTGCCATGACCACGCCCCCACGAACAGTTCCCCCAGAGAGCATGAGTTATCCCAACTCCTACAGCGAAACCTACTCCTCTCATAACGGCAGATCCAACCGCATAACCCGGCGGATAATAATACCAAGGCCTATAATGTGGCCACCACCAAGTACCGTAGACAACTGTAGTATTGTAGACTGGCACATAGACAACTTGCGGGTTAGCAGGCTCTATGACAATAATTGTTTCAGTTGCCTTTTCTTCTACAACGACCTTTTGCTGCTCAGTCGTCTCAAGATTCCCTTGATCTTTAGCCTTCTTGCGCAATTTCTGCACGGTATCCATGACATCTTCTGGCTTCGCCAAGAAAGCATCGCCTACACTTTTCACCCAATCGGGTTGCGTGCCCATCATAGTTAATACTTGCGGGAAGGCAACTAAAGACATTACGCTAGGATCCCAAGTTTTACCTTGAACTGCTTTAACAGCAGCATCCCCTTCTTGTTTAGGATTATCTTTTGACCATTGCACTGCTTCAGTGATATCCGCTGGATAAGTAGTTGCCATCAAGATTTGGGATAGCAATGAATCTGGGTATAACGCTATAGGAGCCATCATCTGATCAAGCTCTGCTTCACTAATTTTTTTCTCCTCAGCATAAGACACTCCAAAGGGTAAAAAAATCATAGTGAGCAACAATATATTGCCAAAAATGGCCAGCAATCTTTTCATAAATAGTTTTCCTTGTATTTATTTTTGTCCGAAAATATTAAACATTGCACCTTTAGTCTCAAATTTATTCTTTAAAGTGATCCGAATTCGGCTGATCATCAAAGGAAAGGTAAGCATCCTAAAGAAAATAGTACCATATTCAATAAGCATATAAAAATACACTTAACATAGACGTTTAGAAAAAGAAGAATACACAATTAAGTTACTCTTAAAAGAGCCATATATCGTAAATTCTTTTCCCAAACAAAGCTAACACTCAAGATCAGCCGAACAATTTTAGGCAAAAAAAAACCCAACCTATTGCTAGATTGGGTTTTAGAATATGAGCTTGGC
>CBDVDU010000219.1:0-4406 GCA_965372825.1 uncultured Gammaproteobacteria bacterium
TGTCGTTGATGATGCAGGACAGTTTGTTATCCCTGTGCTTTCCGGTCATATTGGTGGTGCTAACGCGCATGCAGAAATGATTGCTGATTTATTACAAGCAACACCAGTTTTGACCACAGCCTCTGATGTTGGCAAAACGATTCCTGTGGATATTTTAGGACGTGAATTGGGCTGGAAAGTCGAAGCACCAAAAATCAATATCACCCGTGTTTCCGCACATGTCGTGAATGAAGAGCCTATTGCTTTTGTTCAAGAAGCGGGCAGTAAAAACTGGTGGACACGGAGCACGCCTTTACCGAAAACAATCCACCTATTTGAACACTTTGATGAGGTTGACTTAAACAAATTTAAAGCCGTGTTATGGGTGACTAATCAAACCATTTCTGATCAGCTTTGGGCTGAGCTGGATGAGCGTCTGGTCGTTTATCGAGTGCCTGAATGAAACTGGTTTTAGGCTTAGGTTGTGACCGCAACACACCGTTAAGCACGATAGAAAATGCTATCGATAAAGCACTGGCCTCGGCTGTTTTAACACGTGATCAAATTGTGCAATTAGCCAGCATAGATAAAAAACAAGATGAAGTGGCGTTATTGCAATTAGCTGAACTACACGCATGGCCTTTGGCATTTTACCCCGCCGAACAATTAGCTACGGTTGATGTGCCTAGCCCCTCGGCTGTAGTCATGAAATATATGGGCACGCCATCGGTATCAGAAGCAGCAGCTATTTTAGCTGCGCACACTGATATGTCAGATTTATTAGTCGAAAAATACAAATACCGTGGTGAGGAAGGTAAAAATGCCACGGTATCCATCGTCCGAATGAGAGAAAATACATGAGTGGAAAAATTTATTTAGTGGGTTTTGGTCCCGGCTCAGAAGAGCATATGACTTATAAAGCCAAATCTGCCATTGCTGAATCTGATGTCGTGATTGGTTATACAACCTATATTAAATTAGTTAAAGATTTACTCGACGGTAAAGAAGTCGTCAGAAAAGGCATGACGGAAGAAATTGACCGTTGTGTTGAAGCTTATGAACAAGCGAAACTTGGTAAAGTGGTTGCCTTAATTTCTTCGGGTGATATTGGTGTCTATGGCATGGCGGGGCCAACTTACGAGGTCTTATTGCAAGCAGGCTGGACACCGAATGATGATATTCAAGTAGAAATTGTCCCTGGTAGTACAGCACTTTCGGCTTGTGCTTCTTTGGTTGGCGCGCCGTTGACGCATGATTTCTGTTCTATTTCTTTGTCTGATTTATTAACCCCGTGGCCGGTTATCGCACGGCGCATTGATGCTGCCGGTCATGCAGATTTTGTGGTCGCTTTATATAACCCGAAAAGCGGCCGTCGCACACAGCAAATTGTTCAGGCGCAAGAGATTTTATTGCGTTATCGTCGCCCTGATACACCCGTAGCTATTGTTAAATCCGCATATCGCCGCCGTCAATCGGTGCAGTTAGTGCGTTTAGATGAAATGGCTGAATGTGATATTGGCATGTTAACCACGGTATTAATTGGTAATTCATCGACCTTTATTAAAGAAGGCTTAATGATCACCCCGCGAGGTTATGCTAATAAATACAATAGCCTGACTGGCGAAGCAAAAGCAGGTGAGCAAGCCGGTGTTTCTCTGTCGATGGGCTTAGAAGGCTGGTACGCGTGTTTACGTCAGTATGTACAAGAAAACCCAGGCTTAACCTTAGAAAAAATTGCTGACTATTTTGGCGTAGTGATTGGTGAAGTATTAGCGGCCATTGCTGCTGGTGAAAGCGCAGGGGAACATAAAGCCGCGCGTGTGGCACAAGATAAATTAAATGATGTTGTTAGCACATGTCAAAGTTGGGGGCGTTTGCGCGGAATTATTCGCGCCGAAGCCGGAGCTGTCAGCGAGTTATTTTTACAGGCGCAAGATTTTCAGCTGCGCGGTGATTGGTTAAATATAGAAACCGATGCTTTTCATTGTCATATCAATTGGAGCAAAGTGGATGCCGCTTATTTAGCCAGCCGTGACGGTAAATCTTATGGCGTAAACTTTGTTGATAACAAAGGGCATCTTGTATTTAGATTATTAATGACTAAAGATAACGGTGAATTTAGCACTGATAAATTAGCTGCCTACACACAAACATGGAAAGCATTAGCGGTAGAGGAAGTAAGCAATGACTGATGTGATTAAGCCAAAAATGATGGATTATAGGCGTCATTTAATCGTTTGCATTGGCGAGCGCTGTAGTCCAAATGGCGAAGGTCAGGCGCTTTATGATCAGTTAAGCAATAAATTTAAACAAGCGGGCTTGAATGCGGGCGATTTACGAGTTAAACGTAGCCGAGCAACCTGTTTTGGCACTTGTAAATCAGGACCTCTTATTTGCGTACAACCGGATGGAGTCTGGTATTATGATGTTACCAGCGAGAAATTAGATAGAATTATTGCAGAACATTTTCTCGGTGGCGTGCCTGTTGCCGATTATATTTATCATCGGGTACTGGAAACAACACAATAAAGTAAACGTAAAGACGAAAGAGGTTTTACCTATGGCAACACAAACAGAAACAGGAACCATTGCAGCATGGAAAGATGATCGAGGTTTTGGCTTTATCAGAACTAAAACTGAGAATAAAGAAGACGATGTTTTTATCCATATTTCCTCATTAAATAATATGAGCCGTCGCCCGCGTATTGGCGATGTAATTCATTATGATTTAACGGAAGAAAATGGCAAAACAAAAGCAGTCAATGCCATTATTGAAGGCGTTGAGCCATTCAGTGACGGAGAAAATTGTAATACTTTAATGATTGTTGCTGTAACCGCGGTTATTTCAAGTGTGCTAACTGCGATTGTTATGAAGTTCGTATTATAAAAAACGCCATCCATTTTAAGGTGGGATGCTAACCATATCCGTAAGCACTGCCAGTCCTTAAAGGACTGGCAGTGCTACATAAGCTAAAGTTTCGGGTTTTTATGGAATGCGTTTCCGCCTTAAGTGTATAGTCTAAAAAACGTGTAGGGCAACTCGCAATAAATAACCCACCACTAAAATCTGAATGGATTACCACGCTCATTCCCAAGCTCTGCTTGGGAATGCATGGACGAACAGCTCTGCTGTGAGAAGGATCGGTAAGCAGAGCTTACTCTACATGCATTCCCAAACAGAGTTTGGGAACGAGAATTGTGGCACTTTTAGTGTTATCGTCATTATTTTTTTGGGTAGTCTATTTATTGCGTGTTACCTTACCCTATTTTTCTCTCTTAATTAACAAGATATCAGATGAAGTCATTTATTAAACTGAGCCTAGTTGCTCTAGCTTTATTTATTTCTGCTTGTAGCAGCTTTCACAATACACATGAACCCGTCGAGCCTGTTGCGCATACGCAAAAAGTTCATTTAGATAAAGACATACAGAAATTATTGCAGCAGGAAATGAAGGCAATTGAACAAGGTGTGGCAGCATTAATTCCAGCCATAGCTCGTGGTGAATGGGATCAAGTCGCAGAAATAGGCAGAAATATTGAACAAAGCTATTTGTTAAAACAAAAATTAACGCCTGAACAACGCCATAGTTTACATAAATCATTACCACCTAGGTTTATCCAGTTAGACCAAGCCTTTCACGAATCAGCCGGCATGTTAGCGCATGGAGCAGAAATGAGAAAGCCAGATATTGTTAATTTTTATGTCTATAAACTCAGCCACGCTTGTGTAGAATGTCATACAGAGTTTGCCGCAGAAAAATTCCCTGGATTAGTGCGCGAGCAGGCTGAAGCACACGGCCATCATTAATAAGCTTGTAGTCAAAGGTCTTGCTCAAGCTAATCTAATCTAATATCAAAGGTAAACACAATGCTGAAAAAATATAGCTTAATATTATTTTTTCCATTTATTTTAATGGCAGGGTGTTATAATGAAGATAATAAATCAAAGTCTTCCAAGTCATCTAGAGAGCTACCTATCTTCAATGAGCAAGTGAAAGCGCTTGAAAAAGCTAAAGAAGTTGAGAAAATGTTGCAAGTAGGAATGGATAAACAGGAACAAGCAATAGATGAGGCAGTTAAATAGAGGCCTGTGTTGACCTTATATTTTTCTCGTTCATATGTTCCACATACTTATCACCCTAAAAAAGCTAAACTCAACCAGCTCTGAACGTAAGGCTTCAGGCATAACGACGCTTATTGCCGCCTTAATTTTACTCACGCCAATGTGCGGGTTTTTATTTCAATGTGGTTGTGATTGGCCGTGGTCAGGCTTGGATACGCATTGTAATTTTTATAAGCCGCATGCCGAGCATAAATGCCCTTGGTGTGTGTCAATGCTCACCGGAGTAGTAGCAACAGGCTTGGCGACACTGGTTGGAGTGTTAATCGCGATGATGCCGCTATGGAAAATAAGCGGAACGATTAAA
>CBDVDU010000220.1:0-4372 GCA_965372825.1 uncultured Gammaproteobacteria bacterium
TTGGCAACAACCCTTCGCCTACCGCGGACTATCAGCCCATCCGGGGCTGACAGCGGAGGTGTCTAGTGGGTTGTTTTTAAAATGGCAGAAGCTCATGGGTAATCAGGAAACTATATGTGTGACAGTCCGCATTGGTTACGGCTAGCAGAAAGGTGTATTGATAATTCAGGCCTAGTATCATTCACTAGGCCCGATTAACTTAACTTACAGCCCAGTTAAAGCAGAAGTTAGTGCTTTAGTAAGGTAAGGCGTTGCATTTTTAGAGATATAATCAGTAATAACGGGAGCGAATTGACTCACCATATCACTCGATAAACCTAAAGAGTCAAAAGTACTATATAAATCTGCCGCAGTACCTAAAGTATTACTTTCATCACCCATTAACGCAGAAGCACCGGACGCAATTTGCGATAACCCGCTCGGTTTAGACTGAGTAACACTACTCATTAAACCATTTACTTCTGGTACTGATTGAGTTAATTGCTGAAAATCATCCGCAGACATTTTAGATTCAGCAGCTTGAAATAGTGCGCCAGCTCCACCCGCTGCCTGCGTAGAACTCACACCTAATTGCTGCGTAAGTAACCCTGTTAGGTCAGTGCTTTTAGCCGCTTGTGCCGTATTAACTGCTGATTGACTTGTATTTAATGCACTTTGTGTTGCATTTAAACCTTGATCAACAGTGCTAGTACCAGCTTGTTGAGTTGCACACCCAGTTAGCGTTAATGCCAATAAGCTTGAAGCTGTTAGTGCTACTACTTGTTTTGTAATCATTCTTTTTTCCTTTTAAATTAATAGTTATGCAATTGTACAATAGGCATTAAATACCTAGTTTTTTTCCATTGTTTTAATGAAATCATCCGCTTCATTAATCGATTGATTCATCGCCTTAATCAGCGTATTTACATCGGATTCAACACTTGCCAGATCATTTTTTAATGAGGCAATCGCTTGTGCATTAAGACTGTGCTTAAGAATTAACACTTGATCCTTAAAAATAGCAAGAACTGGCTCCATTTTTGCTTCTGCACGGTGCATTGCAGTGATCAATTTATTATACTGCTGTTTAGTCGCTGATAGTTTCTGCAAACTATTGCGACGTAATGAAGCTGTACTAAATTGTTCCGCCTCATCAGCCCACTCAGCAAATAAAGCGGCCGAGACATCTTCTATATCAGCGATGCGTTTACTAACCTCAGCGGCCTCATCCTTGCTCGCTTCATATTCGCTATTTAACTTATTATAGACGGCCTCTAAATCACCACCTTTAAACTGTGTTACCGCACTAAATTGTTCTAGCGTAGTTTTAAATTGTTCTTTGGCATCTTGCTGGGTATCGCGGGCTTTTTCCACGCGATGCACCATAATATCTCGCTTTGGAATACCTATTTTCTCTAAGCTACTGTAATACATACTTGAACAAGCAGTAAGCGATAAAGCAACGAGAGTCAGAATAAATAAACGCAAGGATTTGATCATAAAAATCTCCATAAAAAATCAGTAAACACTAACAGCTATTATCCCTATTTTAGTCTATAACAAAAAGAAATTAAGCACATTCACTTGAGATAGGGAGCAATTACTAATACAAGCTATTGAAAATATTTTCTTATCTAGCAAAATTCTTGTAAGATTAGGCCTGTTCTTCGTTCATTAATAAAGGTTAACCATAATGAGATTAAATGTTGCAGCTACACCTGCTAGTGAAAGTACACTAGCAACCAATCGAGTTTTAAGAAATACTTACATGCTGCTTTCAATGACACTGCTTTTCAGTGCCTTAACAGCAGGTTTAGCAATGATGTTCAATATGCCACCTTTAGGCATGATTGTTACAATGGTTGGTTATTTTGGACTACTTTTTGCCACCACGAAATTTAGCAACAGCGCTTTAGGTTTAGTGTTTATTTTCGCACTAACAGGCTTTATGGGTTTAACTTTAGGCCCAATCATTAGCATGTACTTAACTAATTTCAGTAACGGCTCTGAACTAGTTATGACAGCATTAGGCGGTACAGGCGTTATTTTTATCGGTTTATCTGCTTATGCTTTAACGACACGTAAAGATTTCAGCTTTTTAGGCGGTTTCTTAATGGTCGGTATTTTAGTGGCATTTCTAGCAGGTATCGGCGCAATGGTTTTTGCTATTCCAGCGATGTCATTAGCTGTTTCTGCCATGTTCATTTTATTAATGTCAGGTCTGATCTTATACCAAACTAGCGCAATCATTCATGGCGGCGAAACTAACTATATTCTAGCAACGATTTCTTTATACATTTCTATCTACAACTTATTCCTAAGCTTATTACAGTTATTAGGTGTATTTGGTGGCAATGATTAATTAATCATCTAGCTACAATGAAAAGCCCAGTTCTGCTGGGCTTTTTTTTGCCTAATAATTTCAATATCAATATGTTTATATCTGAAAATCATTGTCATTCCTGCATTCTCTTAGCAGGAATCTATTATTGTGCATGCATGGATTCCCGATAGAAGAACTCGGGAATGACAACGCTAGATTATTTCTCTTGCAACATCTCCAGTGCTAATTCAGCCATATTCTCCGAACCACCGCCCTCGCCTATTTCAACTTGCACAGTTCTTAAACCTTTCCGTATAGACTCCGCATAGTCTTTGTCACGCAAAATATGTAAAATTTCTGCCGCTAAATTTTGTGGCGTTGCTTCATGCTGAATAAATTCCTGCACTACCGACTTACCCGCAACAATATTAGGCAAACCAATAAACTCAGTATCCACTAAGATTTTAGCCAATAAATAAGTAATCGTAGACAACTTATAAGCAACCAACATCGGCACAGTTAATAGTGCTATCTCAAGTGTTGCAGTGCCCGACACTGTCATCACTGCATCGCAGCACTGTACCGCATCATAGAACTGATTTTTAATGGTTTTCACTTGCACACGGGAATGCTGAAAGGACGATTGTAATAATTCATCGCTCACTGAATCCGCTTGCGGCAAAACAAACTGCACATCCGGTATCGCTTTTTGTATTTCCTCAGCTGCTTGCAACATAATCGGTAACATACGATTAATTTCATCGGTACGACTACCCGGCAAGATACCAATCACTGGCTGATCCATTGCTAAATCAAACTCTTGAAAATCAGCTTCTTTGCTACGTTTAGCGTGAACTTTATCGACAGAAGGATGCCCGACATAACGTACTGGCACATTTTCTTTTTCATAGAAAGGCACTTCAAAAGGGAAAATAACCGCCATCATATCAATCACTTTTCCGTATTTAACCACCCGCCCTGGCCGCCACGCCCAAATTTGTGGACTAACGTAAAACAGTACTTTAATGCCGTTTTTCTTGGCAAAAGTCGCTAGTTTAAAATTAAACTCTTTATAATCAACACAAACTAATAAATCAGGCCGTTGTTCAAGTAATAACTGCTGCATAGCTTTTAAAGCACGGTTGATTTCAGCATAGCGCTTAATCACCTCGATAACACCAATAACACCCAAAGTGGACGAATCACAATGTATATCAATGCCGGCTGCGGCCATTTTCTTACCGCCCATGCCGATACCTTTAATATCAGGGCTGCGCTTTTTTAGCTCAAGAAATAAATTTGCTGCGTGTTGATCGCCAGAGGACTCTCCAGACACCAGCATGATTTTCTTGGACAAATGACTCATAGATGCTACAACTCCAATACTATTTAAAAACCAATACGATTACACTATAATTTACTCATAAACCCTATCAGACTTCAAAAAGGCATTAAGTATGGCAATTTCATTACAAGACCAACTGTTAAACTCAGGTCTTATTGATAAAAGCAAAGCGAATCAAGTAAAAAAAGGAAAGTATAAACAAACCAAGCAACAACGCAACAGTAAAACCACACAAACCGACGAAGCAACCCTGCTTGCGCAAAAATCACTGGCTGAAAAACAAGCGAAAGACCGTGAATTAAATCTTAAAAAACAGGCAGAAGCAGAAGAAAAAGCGATTGTCGCGCAGATCAAACAACTAATCAAAGAAAACGCCCAAGCAAAAGCCAAAGGCGATGAGGGTGTGGCTTATAACTTCTCAGACAATAATATCGTTAAAAAGATTTACGTCAGCGAAAAAACACTACAACATATTAGCAACGGTAAATTAGCCATTGTGAAATATGACTCAACTTATGAGCTTGTCCCTGCTATCGTTGCCGAAAAAATCAAACAACGTGATGCTAGTTACGTATTGCTTCTGAATGACAAAACTCAAGAAGAAACTAATGCTGGCGATGATCCTTATGCCGACTTCCAAATCCCTGATGATTTGATGTGGTAAAGACTGTAGTTTTGTAGGTTGGGTTAGATTATCTAGCGAAGCGCAGATAACGTAACCCAAC
>CBDVDU010000221.1:0-4365 GCA_965372825.1 uncultured Gammaproteobacteria bacterium
ACTGCCGGAAACAAAAGCAGCCGTTACAGTGGAGAACGCGGATGTTTGAGTCTTTAGTAAAGCGATTATTACAAGGTGAATTTATTTGCGAAATCACAGATGAAGCGGGTTTTCAGTATTTACAAAATCCAGAGAACTTTTTTCAGGTAGAAGATTATTTACAGCGCTTAAATTATCGTTTGGCGAGCACACAGAATAAATTATCTTTTTATGCGGCTTATATAGAAATCGATAATGCGGCACGCCAAGATATTCGAAAAGTATTTCAACAATTCCGCTTGGAATTGCATCCCGTGGTCGAATGGCTAGATATGATGATGGCGTGCTTAAAACAGGATGCCGTATTGTCACCTGGCGATACCTTGGCTTTCTCCAGCTTATTGCAAGTGATTGAGAATAATCAGGCGCTGGCGGATCGCTTACAGTCCTTTGCTAAATTTAAAGATTTTACTAGCAATGAAGATTCGGTCAAAGGGCGTTTGGAGAAATTATTAAGCACTTTGCAGAAGTGGGGTTATTTGCAATTAGCCAATCGCGATACCTTAATTTATCAAGTAACGGGCAAGCTGGATTATTTTTATCAGTCATTACAATTTATTCAGGAGCATGAAGAAATCCCTGTCGAGCAAGGCGAAGAGGAAATCGCTCAGGAGACTTTATTTTGAGTCAGGCGCAAGGGTTAGAGCGTTTATTTAAAGCGCTCGCGAATCATAGTGATTTAATTGCTCAAGCCTATTACGAAGGAGTTGTTTACAAAGACAGCAAAAATCAGCGTGCGCTTAATCAATTAAAGCAGCTCAAAGTATTGGTTAATCACAGTATTGATGGCTATCGTATTTCTGGGCGTTTAGGACAATTTGTCGATAGTGCATTAAGCAGTGATCGCTTACGTCGATTAGATACTGATTTAGCCAGCTGGGTCGATACTTTAGAGCAGCAAATTCTTATGTATCAAGATGCCTGGGATGAAAATCGCATTGAAGATGCGGAAAATTACAGTGCTGAAATCGCGCGAGTTATTTTTGATCTCGCAGATAATTTAGAAGAAAACACCAGCTATTTGTTAATGCTCATTAATAGCCGTTTTGCCAATGTACGGACTTTAGCCGAGAAGAAAAAACAAAATATCTTTTATATCTCGCGTGTCGAGTTATTGGTACAAGCGATTAGTTCTTTGCGCCCTGAGTATTTATTAGAAATGGTCGATGAGCATCCTGCACTGTATGCGTTGCTAGAAGAGCAGCTAATGCGTTTATTACCGATTTATCATCAGCGTTTGCAGGATATTTTAGATAAGCTGAAAACTTTTTTGTTTGAACTGCGCAAGATCGAAGAGCGAGCGCAATTAGTACAAGGCTTTGCCTTTTTTCTACGCCAGAATCCTGGCTATGACATGCAGGACTGGTCTGAGAAGGACACCATTCCCGAGCAGTGGAACCAAATTAAGCCGTTACAGCTGACCCCGTCAGCTGATACGCAAAACTATGCCGTAGAAGATGAGTTAATTGCGATTGTGCAAAAATTGCGCGTTGATAGCGAGGCCTTACTCACTAAAAAACGTAAGCCGAAGATTAATAAGATAGAGCTTGTGAAACGAGAAATACAAGTAATGGAGTTACCGTTGTACCGTAAATGGTTGCGCCGATATTTTGTCTTATTAGAGCAGCAAGCAGGGCAGGGCATTTCGGCCGTTAGTTTTCAGCAAAAATACGTGCAAGATATAGAGCCGGCTTTATGGCTGGGCTGTGTGTTAAACGAATGGCTCAGACAGCAACAACGGCACAGCAAGATAAAAATGGAATTTATTCAGTTTGCCAGCCATGCGGCATTTACGGGCAATAAAAAAGTGAAAGATATTGTGTTATGTTGGCGGGAAGAAACGAATAACATCACGTAGGTTTTTTGTAGGGCGCGGCTTTAGCCCGCCTTTGCCGCACAAGTAAATAATTAAATACAAATGTATAAGGTGTGCCGAGGAACGAAGCGCACCAAGTTTTTCGTAAATGATGCGTTTCACCCCACGGCTCATCATCTGGAATGTGAGAGCCATGAAACCAAGTAGAACCCAATTACGCGTAGCCGAAAAAGCAATCAAAGCAAAACTTGAACTTGTACCTTTACACAAAAGCTGGCAATTCTTTCATGAAGAATATAACGTCGGCTTACCTCAGGGCACTAAATTAAAGCTAAGAGAGCAAGACAGAGCCAAGTTAAAAGAAATGATCCGGCTGGAAACAGGTGTTAATTTACAGCAAACAGCTGTCGCTGATTTCTCCAATATGAACAGAGAACAAGCCTTAGAGCATGGCACTAATGAAAAGCTGGCGGGAAAAAAAGTTAAAGACCTGCGTTTAGCGTTTAAAACTTTGGCAGAACAGCCACTCAAGATCAATCAACAGCAATACCTTTTACCCGTAAATGGCCACATGGATATGTGTTTAGATCAGCTGAAAAGTATTGAGCATAACTGTATTTTAATCATCGAAAATTACCGCTGTTTTGATCAACTACAGCAGATTAAGCTGAAATTACCCACGCAATATAATCAGCCATTAGTGGTTTATCGCGGTGATAATTATTACAGTGAAAAAACGCTAAGACAGTTGCTTGCGATAACGACGTTACCGGTTATCGCTATGCTAGATATTGACCTGAAAAGCCTGATGATTGCTTGTTCGTTTCCGCGTGTTATCGGTTTAATGTGTATGAGTGTGCCTGAATTTGAAGTATTACTGCAAGAAAAAGGCAATGCTGAGCTTTATGCTAAGCAACTACCTGAATGTCAACAGGCATTAAATACAAGCGCCGAGCCAGTAATTAAAATGCTGTGGGATTTGTTGCGGAAATATCAGAAAGTCTGGGTGCAGGAGCATGATTTGGGCGTGGGGTATGAGTTGGAGTTGATGAGGTTTTCTTGTCGAAAGTATAATAATCAGCTTGAATAGTGATTCGTGATATTTATGTTAGACTGACGCTAAAGTGATACTGGGATGCATAAGCTCTTGCTAGATATCGATATGAAACATGGCTCATGGAAACTAAAATATGGATAAAGGTTTATCAAGTTGTATAGATAATAGTGAGTTACTTAATTTAAAAGAAAGGCTAGCCATAGTTGAAAAAGCATTAGTTAATTCAGAAACTAGTGATCGACTGACCATTGTAGAAGCAAAGATCCAAACAAGTATTGATTTAACTGACGATATTGTTGGTATGTCAGGAAATTTACTTTCAACTATCGAAGGTAGAGTAAATAATACGCTCGTACATGCAGATATGGTTTTAGAGCATTCCGATGATCTTGTTAGTGTTTACTTGGTTATTATTGGTTTTTTTGTTGCCCTTGCTGGAATGGGAATATCATGGATTCTTGGGAAGAGACAAGAGGAACAAATTAGAAAGTCGGTTGGTCATATTACGGATAAACTTAAAAAAGATGATGAGTTTCGGAAAGAGTTTATTCAATTAATAATTTCAGACGAAAACGTTAGAGAAAATATCTTTTTTGCAATTAATGAAATTGTAACAGAAGAATTAGGGTCTAGTCGTGCAGATGCAAAAAAAATGGGGCGAAACCTTGAGTTTGAATAAAATAGAATTGGCTGATTCCAAGATTTACAATTAGAAAATGAGTTAATTAAAAAAGCTGTGGAGGACATGAATATGGAATTACTTATAGAGCATGAAGGTAAAAGTGCAAGTAAGCTATTAAAAGACTTAGGATTGTTTGATGTTCCAGTTGATTTGGAAATGTTATGCGAAAAACTTAAGATTAACAAAACTTCTAAGCTCAAGTTTGATGACCATTCTGGTGAAATCAGTGTTGATCAAAATAGAGTTGTTAATATATGGATCAATCCGATTGACCACTCTAATAGACAGAGGTTTACTTTAGCCCATGAAATTGGACATTTAGTTTACGATATCATTCCATATATCAAGACAGAAAAGGGAGTGAGTTCATTTGTTGATACTGTCGAAAGTTTACGCAGAGATGGTCGTCAGCACCCAGAAGAATATAGAGCTAATGATTTTGCAGCCAAACTTTTAATGCCTGAAGAGTTGATTATGAAACATGGGGATGAGTTAATTAAGGAAATGAAGAAAAGCTCTGGTGAGAAAAAAGTTTCTGGAGTTAAGTTTATATCAGCAATGGCTTCAAAGTTCCAAGTATCTGAACAAGCAATGAAAATTCGTCTTAAAACAATGGGCGTAATCTAACTCGTAAGGCAGATATAGCGTTCGTAAGCTGAATGCGTAAGTCGTAATGCGTAGTTAGGTTGATGCTGTTCCAACTTAGGAATGCATATTCAATAAAACCCGAAACTTTAGGTTAAATAGCACTGCCAGTCCTCAAAGGACTGG
>CBDVDU010000222.1:0-4365 GCA_965372825.1 uncultured Gammaproteobacteria bacterium
TTTCTTAGTGCTCCGTTCCCATGATTTTAAGTGGTTGAGTAATTATTCTTCTACTGGAGTTAATTTCCTTTCTTCTCTTGCCATTACCATGTCCCATAATAATGGAACAATAAATAACGTTAATAAGGTAGCTGTAATCAAGCCTGTTACAAATGTTGATGCCATAGAACCCCAAACTATAGAGTAATAAGGAATACCTATGGCCATGGGTAAAAGACCTAAAGTGGTTGTTAGGGTGGTGAGCATTATTGGTCTTAGTCTTACACGTATGCCCTCGGTAATTGCTTTATGGCGAGATAGGCCAGCGCGATAGCTTTTATTCATAAAGTCGACTAGCATAAGCGAGTCATTGACGACGACACCTGCGACACCAATAATAGCCATAAAGCTGTTAATTGTGAATAAGGATTGAGTAAAAAACTTGCCTAAGATAACACCAATTAATGCAAAGATAATGGCGCATAAAATTATGATAGGTTGTAGATAAGATTGAAATTGAGCAGCTAAAATCAAATAGATAATTAGTATAGCCATAACAAAGGCGTAGGCTAAAGAAGTATAAGATTTTTGTGTGGCTGCAAAATCACCCGTAAAAATCAGGTTTGCTCCTGGGTAGCTATTGCGTATTTTTTGGTAAAATTCATCTATTTCGTGTAGTACGGTAGCTGTATTAGTAGGGGATCCTGTTTTGATGTTGGCAACAAAGTTAATCGAGCGCTGTGAGTTATAACGGTTTAGTTCTCCTTCTGCGGAATAACTATGTAGTTGTGCAATATCGCCTAATAGAATTGGCCCCGTAGCATTTTCAATAAAAGGAATTTCTAAAATCTTTTGTAGTGAGGTGATGCTTTGAGGGGAAAAAGCTAGTTTTAAGTCTATTTCTCCATTATTAAGTCGGTATTTACCGATATATTGACCGTCTAGAACACTACCCGCCAGCTGTGTAACTAGGCTGTTGTTTAATTCGTATTCACTGGTTTTTTCATGATCAATTTTGATGCTAATGATTTTTTTTAGTTGTCCTTGATCATTTTTTAGATCGACTAAATAAGGTGTTATAGAGGGTGTTGTTTTTAAAAATGTAGCTAATGCTTGGGTGAGTTCATTTATTGATGTTTCATTGCTTCCTATAATCCTTACGCTAACATCTTTACCTGTTACGGGGCCTTCTTTTTGTTCTTGTACATGAATTTGGTAGCCATTATGTGCAAATTTTTTCTTGAGCCTAGTGCGCATATCTTCTAGGTGTTGCATGGGATCAGTAAAACTCCGCTTATCTTTTTCGGGGAGTGTTACCATTATGGCTCCATAATTATTACTGTATATGGGTAGGTAATTATCACTGATATAGTATCCTGCAAATCCTGCTGCCGATTTTACTTTGCCTGCTCCATCTTTAAGTATGTATTCAGAGATTTTTCGTATTTTTTTATCAATTTCTTCTATTGGTGTCTCTGGTTTTGCTTGTATATTGACATGATAAACTGAGTAATCACTTGGAAAAAATTGAATTTTTACCAAGGGTAGTTTTCCTGATATAGAAATAGCTAAAATACCAATGGAGGCAATGAACAGAGCGACAATAATCGCTAAGCTGGAGCGGCGATATTTAAGTGTTATATTCAGTGTTTTCTCGGTAATGCTGCGAATGGTTGATAAAATAAAATCGTCTTTTTCTAGACGCATTGATAGTTTATTACTTTTGCCTGGCCCGTAGTCATAGTAGTGAATAGGGAGAATAATTAGGCATTCAATCAGTGAGGCAACTAGGGCGTAACATACAGCTATAGGTATTTGTGCAAAGAATTCACCTGTAGACCCTGACATCATCAGCATGGGTAAGAAGGCGGAAATTGTAGTGAGTGTTGAAGCAATGACGGGTAAGGCTACTTCTGATGTACCGAAAATAACCGCTTGATCTAAATCCCTTCCTTCTTGAATGTGGCGGTAAATATTTTCAGTGACAACAATCGCATCATCCACAATAATGCCGGTGACTAGCACAAATGCGAATAGTGTCATCTCATTAAGGCTATTTCCTGTTAAATGCATCAGGATCATTGTAATCATAAAAGCAAAGGGGATACCTATGGTAATAAGCCCTGCATTCCTGATGCCCATGAAATACCAGATAATGATTGAAACTAGAATCATTCCGGCAAGCATGTTGAGTCCTAGCGTACTGATTCCATCATTAATTTTTATTGTGGAATCTTGTGTAAATGTGATATTTAATTGTTCCTGATCTATGAGTGGTTTTAGTTTATCTAGTGTTGCAAGTATGTCTTTTTTGATGGATAAAGCATCACCAGCACCGCTTTTAATAACTCTAAGTGCGATGACATTTTTTCCATTAACGGATGAAATAACGATAGGGTCACGATAATCAAGTTGCGCATTAGTAATTAAGTCTTTTAGGCGGAGAAAATTTGAGTCACCATCTTTGCGGATAATGGATTTGATGACTTGCTCACGATTATTGAATGTTTCATCAACTTTTACTAGGTAGTTGCCATAGGGCGTATTAACACTGCCAGCAGGTATTGAAATGTTAATTTCTTTTAGGGCTTGCGCAACTTCATTATAGCTAATGCCATAAAGACGTAATTTTTTAGGGTCAAGATTGATGTGAAATTCTCTAGTATATTCACCTTCTATTGTAATCTTATTGATGCCAGAGAGTTTTTCTAGGTGTGTTTTTATTTCTTTAGCAATAAGTGTTAAAGCACGGTTATCTTGTGATCCACTAATATTAATAGTGACAACAGGATAAAAGTCATTAACAGTGTAGTTATCAATGATTGGAGGGTCTGTTTCTTCGGGGAGTTCATTGACAATATTGAGGATTTTTAAGCGAACTTCGTTAAAAAGCTCTTCATAGTTGGTATCGTCAACAAATTTAAGGTGTACGTATGAGCGTTCAGGGTAAGACGTGGCCTTTAACCATTCTATATTTTCTATACTATCGAGACTGTCTTCTATTTTCCGAGTGACCAAGGCTTCTACATCACTTGGCGATGCTCCAGGGTAAACTGTGGTAATCACTACTTCACCAAAATTTACATTTGGGTAGCGCTCAACAGGAAGCTCATTGATTGCAAAAAAACCAGCCACAAAAAGTAAAACAAATAATAGGTTAAAAAAAACTTTTTGTTGTAATGAAAAACGTACTAATGAATCCATAACTTAAGGGTTTTGTTGTTTAAATTGGTCGCCGGTTTTGATTTCAGCTGAAGAGATTTTTGCGGTATTTTTATCTGCATAGCCTTGGAGCATGACGCGTATTCTTTCACCATTTTTACGGGTTAGCCAGACTTCTTCAAAGCGAGCATCTAATGCGTCTTTAGGGATCAGGAAATTATTGAGTTTGTCAGAAATATTTAAAGAGAGCTCAGTTCTGATGCCGCCACGTTGATACTTTGAGGTGTCTTTAATAAGTAAGTCTACGAGAATTTTGTGCGATTGTTGGTCAAACTCTGGGGAGATATGTTCAATACTTACAGATATTTCTTGTTGATATTCAGGGAGGTAAACAGATAGTTTGTTCTGCTTTTGTAAGGCTGTGAGTTCTTCAGCCGTTAAGGTGATGGGGATTAATAATTGGCTGTAGTCACTGGCTTGTGCGATGGTGACTTCTGCAGTAATCCACTGGCCTGGCTCTATCTTTCTTTGGGTGATTTTCCAGTTTTTAGGGGCTTTTATGCAGTGTCTGTTTTTTGTTTCTTGTTGTTTTTGTTTGCGTATTTTTTCGTTTTGTATGGCGCGGTAGGCGTTGCCTTTTTGGCGAGTCAGGTCATCAAGTAGACTGAGTGCTGCGCTATTTGTTTTAACTAGCTTTTGGTGTCGATTGACTTGTTTACTTAGGAATTTTAAATCAATGCCATGTTGGGCAATGCTATTTTGGGTTGAGGCGATATCGAGCTTGATAAAGGTATCATCTAAGCATGCAAAAATACCATTTTCAGGAATAGGCTGGCCAATGTCAGCATAAATATGTGTAACTTTGCCTGATATTTCGCTGGCAATAGGCATGCTACGCCTTGCTCTGGTAAATCCAGAGATGGTAATAGTTTGAAATGAAGGCTGTACTGTGACTAATGAATTTTCATTTGCATAACTGAGGCTTGTAGTTAGATAAAATAATAGGGAGAATAGAGCGCTGATGATGTTTTGTTTTGTATGCATATTCTTCAAGCGTTTAAAGTAATAAGATATATCGTTGCTTCAATGTATTATGGTAGAACATCATTTATAGTCAACTGAAATTATGGATTTTTGTATACTCAAATCGAAAGTTAGATAAAAAATAAGTGTTAAGGAAATTGGTAGATCTGTTTTATTAGATTTTTTCATTAATTTAGAGGT
>CBDVDU010000223.1:0-4324 GCA_965372825.1 uncultured Gammaproteobacteria bacterium
GCCGCAGTCAAACCCCGTTCTATTATGTGCTGTAGTCAGTGGCTCAATGTTGATAGTTGAATTCACTGAATATTAGCTCGGTAATTTTTAACAGCATTTTTTAGTTTTGTATTGGGCTCTGGTGGGTTTTCCAGACTATCAAAAAAGAGCTGAGCATCTTTATTGCCAAGATGTATTATTTTATCTTTTTCAATGATGCTTTTTGCTTTTTCAAGCGCTGATTGCACTAAAAACTGATTGAGTGTTGCTCCTGTTAAGTCAGCAGCAGCTATCAGTGTTTCTTTGATTTGTTCACTTACTCTTGCGGTAATGCGCTCATTATTGACTGTGGGCATGGTGTCTTTTCTTTAAATTTGGTGACATAATGACACCTTAAGTAAATTATAATTTATTGTCAATGTCTTTCATTGAAAAACCACTTTAAACCTTGCAAATATAGATGAAAAATCCAAATTAACAGTAACCGTTCAGATCCCCCTCCTAGACAATATCAAAATACCCCGTCATTCCTGCATGCTGTTAGCAGGAATCTACGTTTAACATGGATCCCCGATAAAAGACTTCGGGGATGACGATATTTTTATGAGGGTCTGTGAACAGTTACAATTAACAAGGTTAATTACTTTTTGGCATAAAAGCGAAAGCCTTTAATTTCCATCTGATTACTCTCTAATATGGCTTTTAATGCATCAAGCCTTATACCATAACGATTATTGGCGGGTAAAAACAGTTTAAGCTTTTAAATAGTTTTCTATGGTGGGCACAAGGGGGAATAGCTTATCAAGCGAAGTGTAGATAACGTTTTCCGACAGGGTGATGCACGGTTAATGTTATATCATCAGTGTATGCGGTATTATTTGTACATTGGTTTATTATCTATGGTACAAAACGCTAAAGCTATTCCACTCTACGTGCTGAATATTGACACAATATTATGAAAAACCTTCCCATTGGTCTACAAACTTTTTCAAAATTAATTGCAGAAAATTGCTATTACGTTGATAAAACCCTCTTAATTGCCAAATTAGTTGAAAGTGGACATTATTATTTTCTTTCCCGTCCACGCCGTTTCGGGAAATCGCTGCTAATCAGTACCTTAAAATCTGCTTTTGAAGGTAAGCAAGAGCTATTTGATGGCTTATATTTAGCCGAACATTGGGACTGGTCAAAACATTATCCTGTTATTCATATTAGCTTTGCAGGTGGGGTTGTTGACTCTGTTGAGACTTTAAAAGAAAATTTTAAGGCGATTATTTATGAAATAGCGAGACAGAATGATGTTGAGTTAAAACAGCAATCCACTAATAATCTATTTTTTGAACTCATTAATGCCTTATTTGAAAAAACAGGTGAAAGCGTTGTTGTTTTGATTGATGAGTATGATAAGCCTATTTTAGATAATATTGATAAGCCTGAATTAGCTGTGTTGATCCGTGATGAGTTAAAAAATATTTATTCAGTTATTAAATATAGTGATGCTTATCTTAAATTTGTCTTGCTGACAGGGGTGAGCAAATTTAGTAAAGTCAGTTTATTTAGTGGTTTAAATAATATTGAAGATATTAGTTTAAACCCTGATTATGCGACTTTATGTGGCTACACCGAAAAAGAAATCAAACAAGTCTTTACTGATTATGCAGAAAATACGGATTTTGATTTATTGCGCGAATGGTATAACGGCTATAATTTTTTAGGCGAAAAAGTCTATAACCCGTTTGATGTCTTATTGTATTTTAAAAGTAAGGAATTTAAAAATTATTGGTTTGAAACAGGGAGCCCTTCATTTTTATTAAAACTCATTCGAGAACGCCAATATAATTTACTGGATATGGAAAGTATCTTTTTAAGCGAAGCGGACTTGGGTAGTTTTGATATAGATGACATTACTTTAGAAACGGTGTTATTCCAAACTGGGTATTTAACGATTGAACGTGTTGAAGAATTTGATGGCGAAAAACTCTTTTATTTGAGCTATCCAAACCGCGAAGTTAAAGCGAGTTTAAATCAACATTTATTACGCGATTTAACTCGTACGACCCCCAGTGCTATTACCCACAATCGTTTTCAAGTTCATAAAGCTTTAGAGCAAACTAATTTTGAAGTATTAAAGCAGGCATTTAGCGCGATTTTTGCTTCAATTCCAAATGATTGGTATCGTAAAAATCAAATTGCGAATTATGAGGGTTATTATGCCTCAATTGTGTATAGCTGTTTTTGTGCTTTAGGTTTAACGGTGGTTGCCGAGGATGCCACTAATCATGGACGCATTGATTTAACCGTTATTCAAAAGGATAAGGTGTTTATTATTGAATTTAAAGTCCTTGATGAAAGCACTAAGCTGGGAACGGCATTGGCACAAATTAAGGCTAAAAATTATCAGCAAAAATACTTAAGCGCGGGTAAAAATATTTTTTTAATTGGAATGGAATTTGATAAAACTGAGCGGAATATTGTGTATTTTGAGTGGGAGCAGTTTGTCAGTAAATGACCGAATCAGAACTAAAGCAACTTCTCCGAAAAGGCGAAGACAGTCAGCAGCAATTTAAACAATCAATAAGCAATGGTAATGCGTTGGCTGTGGAAATGGTGGCTTTTAGTAATAGCATAGGTGGCACACTCTTTATCGGGGTTAATGATCGCGGTGAAATTGTCGGTATGAGTGATGATCAATTGTCGATTTTAAATCAGCTGGTTGCAAATACTGCGTCGCAATCAGTGCGTCCACCGATAAACCCTATGACTGAAAATATCATGACAGAAAAGGGCTTGGTGATGGTGATTTCTGTGCCGCGAGGAATTAACAAACCTTATATGGATGCGCAAGGTTTTTTCTGGGTTAAATCTGGTTCGGATAAGCGTCGCGTGACTGCGCGTGAAGACATTCAACGGATGTATCAAAGTGCTAATTTGTTACATGCGGATGCTGTGTCTGTCTCTGGAATGGGCATTGAGTCATTGGATAGGGATTATTTTAATCAGTTTGTACTTAAACAATATGGGGATTTACCCGAAGATTTGGAATTATCTTGTGCTGAGATATTGACCAATATGAATTTAATGCAGGGAGGCGAATTTAATATTGCGGGGGCTTTGTTGTTCAGCAAAATGCCGCAGTTTAAATTACCGGTGTTTACGGTTAAAGCTGTTGCGTATCCAGGCAATGATATTCATTTAGAGACGTATATTGAAAGCCAGGAAATAACGGGTAAGCTGGAAAGTGTCTTTAGTGAGGCGTTGGCTTTTTTGTTAAGGCAATTACGGCGCGTGCAGAATCAGCAAAATGTAAATAGCGAAGGCGAGCTTGAAATTCCTAAAAGCGCTTTAGAAGAATTATTGATTAATGCCTTAATTCATCGGGATTATTTTGTTTCTGCTCCGATTCGATTGTTTGTGTTTGATGATCGTATTGAAATCATTAGTCCTGGGCATTTGCCCAATAGTTTAACCATTGAGCATATTAAAAATGGTAACTCTAATATACGGAACCCTGTTTTAGCCTCATTTGCGGCTAAAATTTTGCCTTATCGGGGTTTAGGTAATGGTATACGACGCGCATTGAAAGCGTACCCTGATATTGATTTTGTTGATGATCGAGACGGAAATTTATTTAAAGTGCTCATTAGGAGAAGACCTTGAATTTAATTGGTAACTATTATTCACCGAGTATTTAGTATGTTAGCTAGAAAAGGCAATGACTTGACGGGTGTGGGTGATTATCTGCAAAGCGAATTAACGCGTGATACTAAACATGAGTTGATTGATGGCAGTGTGATTGCGATGGCGGGGGCGAGCAAAAATCATGAGCGCCTTGCGGGTAATATTTATGGTGAATTTAGAAACCATTTAAAAGGAACGCCTTGTGACACTTTTAGTTCAGATATGAAGGTGAAAATAGGAACGAATTTCTTTTATCCTGATGTCATGGTGGTTTGTGATGATACGTCGGATAATGAGTATTACATTGAATCGCCGGTGATTATTGTTGAGGTGCTGTCTAAGTCCACGCGTCGAGTGGATGAAACCATTAAGCTGATGAGCTACATTAATATGCCTAGTGTGCAAGAATATGTGCTAATTGAGCAGGATTTTGTTGATCTTCAGGTGCTACGCCGGAGTGAAAGTTGGTTGCCTAAGCATTATTTTTTAGGCGATGAAGTTATTTTTGAATCAATCGATTTAACCTTGTCTGTAGAAGAAATTTATAGTCGTGTGCATAATGAAGATATGCTTGAGTTTTTTAAGGCTAAAAGTGTGTAGTCTTAGGAACCTTAAAAGAATGAACTTACTCGCTTTAGAGCCCCACTGCCATTAAGTTAAGAGTAAT
>CBDVDU010000224.1:0-4321 GCA_965372825.1 uncultured Gammaproteobacteria bacterium
ATAGCTCCCTCTCCTGCTGGAGAGGGTTGGGGTAAGGAGAATAAAATCAAGGCTTTATCTTATTCCCCTCATCCAACCTTCTCCCACTGGAGAAGGCTTTTAGACTTGTGTAGATACCTATGCCTCAAGCGGCCGGGGTATTTGAATGAATGCCCGAAATCGGTATCCTTCATATAGTGCCAAAAGTAGTTTACACTTTTAGTGTCTATTTAATATGTTTCGTGGGAGTGGCTTTAGCCACGATAGTTCATGCCACTATCGCGGCTAAAGCCGCTCCCACTTAAAGTGTAAACTGAAGAATGAAGGATGCCCCGAAATCGAAGGTTTTTTCCAATGCTCTTTAATCGCTGCAATCAGCGGGGAATTTAACGAAGGGAATAGTACTGCATTAATGTGAGCGACTGGGAATTACATCGAGAATTATTCGCTTAGGAGTTCACATTAAATAAAACCCGAAACTTTAGGTTATGAAGCACTGCCAGTCCTTGAAGGACTGGCAGTGCTTTCGGATACTATTGAATTTTGATTCCTTACGTTAGAAATAACTTGCGTTTATTTACATTGCCCCAACATGCTACTCATGTTTTCCACCGCTATTTGCAGATTTATTAGTTCTTTTCGTGCTGTCTCTATTTCACCAGCCTGATATTGCTCAAATAAATCATCAGCAATATCATGCATAATATTATGTACCTCTTCTAACTTCATTAACCAGCTCTCTTCAAAAAATTGATCTTGTTTTGCTCGTTGCAACCAAGTTCCACAATAACACTTACTGCGCTTTAATATAGGCCATTGCACATTACTATCTACTGAGGAATTAAGACTGTCTTCAATTTTTTTCTGCCACTGAGCTAAAGTCAATCGAAATAACTTTATCTTTTTTTCTTTTTTAGTACGGACTTTTTTTGCACAGGTCATCCACTCTTGGTTCGGTGTATAGTTATTTAACCATGCTGGAATTTCAACTGCCGGCATAGGCCTGGCGATCCCATAACCTTGCGCCTCTGTACACCCCATAAGAAGTAGCATTAAGCCATGCTCTGTGGTTTCAACGCCCTCTGCAATCACTTCACGATTAAAGGCATCAGCCAGCCCAATTAATCCATCAATAATGGCATAGTCATTTGGATAATCAAGAACGTCCCGAACAAAGCTTTGGTCTATTTTAATCGTCTTTGCCGCTAGGTTTCTTAAGTGTGTTAATGATGAATAGCCGGTACCAAAATCATCTAGCGCCACATTAACGCCCAATTCATCAATGCACGTCTGAATAATTCCGCTAATGGACTGAAGGTCTCCAAGGGCGCTACTTTCTAATATCTCCAACTGTAAATTCTTTGAAGGTATTTGGGGGTGCAAAGCCAGAGCATCTTTAAGCTCAGAAGAAAATGTAACTGACTGCAAATGGTATGAAGAGATATTGACACTGACTTCAAGTTCAACATCTTGAGCTTTCCAGCTATCAAGCTGCCTTAATGCCTCATTAATCACCCAACTACCAATTTTAATTTCCAGATCGGTTCCCTCAATAATCGGTAAGAATTTAAATGGTGGTATCAACCCTCTTTCTGGATGGTTCCAACGAATTAAAGCTTCTGCACCAAATACAATACCAGTCTGCATATTTACTTTGGGCTGATAATACAAGCAAAGTTCATTATTTATCAGTGCTTGCTCTATCTCTTTCAGTTGCGTTGCTTTCTTAATACTTAACTGATCTTGCTCGGCATTAAATAGATGAAAACGATTACGACCAGCTAGTTTCGCTTGATACATCGCTTGGTCTGCATGACGCATTAAAGTATCAGCATCAGTATCGTCTATGGGATATAAAGTGACCCCAACAGATGCACTGATAGAAATCAATTTCTGATCACTCATATAAGGCTGGGCAAGCGAATCTATGATTCTTTTTAGCATTTTTTCGCATTGAGAAAACGACTCAATATCGCCTAATAAAAGAGCAAATTCATCCCCTCCCTGACGCGAAACAGTATCTTCATCCCTGATGTTGGCTTTAATTCGTCCCGCCACTTCAATCAGGATTTGATCCCCTATTTCATGCCCATAAAGATCATTAACTGGTTTAAAATCATCTAAATCAAGAAAGCAAATAGCAAGCATATTTTGTTGTCGCTTACTATGTGCTAGAGCTTGGATAAATCGGTCAGCTAAAAGCACTCGATTAGGTAATTGAGTTAGTAGGTCATAATGCGCCATCTGCTCAAATGTTTCTTGTTGTTTCTTACTCTGGGTAATATCTGAGAATATCCCTACATAATACAAAAGATTATTATTAGCATCTTTTAAGGTTGATATAGTCATAAGTTCAGCGTAAAGACTACCATCCTTATGACGGTTCCATACTTCACCTTGCCAATGACCGTGTTTAATTATGGACTTCCACATATCAACATAAAAACTTGGACTTTGCCGACCTGAATTCAGAATACGTGGATCTTTACCTAAAACCTCTTCACGCGTATATCCTGTTATTTCACTAAACCTTGGATTAACATCAATAATGATTCCCTTTTCATTAGTAATAGTAATGCCATCATGTGTTTCTTTAAAGACCCGATCAGATAACTGGAGTTTTTCTTCTGCTTTCTTGCGTGCTTTGACCATTGAGTTAAAATCCAACACCAAGTTATCAATCTCTTGAATACCTGATGGCTCCAAAACCACCCTATAATCACCTTGAGAAATTTTATGGGTAGCATGACAAATAGCCTGTATAGGCTGTATTGTTTTTTTAGCTAAAAACAATACCACCCAAATAAAAAGCGCCAAAGCTAGAGATATAACTATGAAAACATTAACTAATTCAGCCCAAATAGGGTCGATTATTTTTGATTCGATAATTTCTGTAATAAGCACCCAATTTAATGTCGGAACCGTTGTCGCTGTTCCAAAAACAGACTGATTATTAATACCGAAATAGGATTTATCAAGTTGCCATACATTATTAACTAATGCACTACGGGTAATAGCCAAATGAGTCATTAAGTCACCCACTTTATAACGACTATTACTAGGATTTGTTATCAGAGTTCCACGCCTATCTAGCAGGTAATGCTGAGTTAGCAACGACTCAGCGTCATGTGTATTTTGCTTATCACCTAACCATAATCTGTTAATATCAACAGTCGCTATCAATACCGCGTTAACTGGATTACCTATCGGCACCGCTATAATAAACCCTAGAAATCCATCGTGCTCTTCAGGGCTACTTATATAGTCCCTACCAAACATAGGGATAGAGAACTCAGGAGGTTCATTAATATTATCAAAACCCCAATGTGTTTTAACTTGTTGCAATTGTTCGGTCGATAATAATTGCTTAGAGGTTAATCCTATATAAGGGTCAATAGCGGCAATAACGTTTGACTCTTTGGATAAAATCAATATTTCTCGAACAGCAGGTTCGCGTTTAATAATAAGCTCTAAATATCGATTAATTTCTTTTAAGCTAGCTGCTTTATCCTCGTTATTAATCAAAGGAACCAGTGGGTCAGTTTTATTATGAAGAACAGACTTTAAGCGCTCGAATTCTAATTTAACTTGATGACTTACTACTTTATTAGATTGCTCTTCGAGCCGTAATGCACTATTTAGTTGGGTCGTATAGAGCTGGTAGCCAAACCAAAGCATCAATGTTACAGCGGGTACCATTACAGTAATAAGGATAATAAATATCCAGGATTGCCGAAGAGACAGATTCAGTTTCATGGTCAACTTACTCAGTTCGCATTGTTTGTTCTGCTTTGATAGCAAAATGCATATCAAAATACCCATTCACAAGACTTTCAGGAACTTTAGGCCACAATTTCATATCAACTAATTTTTCGGCCATCGAAGTCATGTCATTTTCATTAGCGACCATATTGGTATAACTAATCCAATTAGCTGGTGTAGTGAGTACCTGCTCAAAAACTGTAGCAGCTGAGCCCGTATAATCCTCACCCATAATTGCTGCTTCATGGGGGTTGTTTTCAATAAATTCACCTGCCCGCACCAATTGATTAATCAACTCTTGTAATTTTTCGGGTTGCTGCTGAATAAAATCGTCTGAGGCAATAAAAACATGATCCATATGATCTTCCCATATATCAGGTGAAATAGCCGCCATCCATCCCACATCCAAGCTAATTGACTTATTACCTTCAGGTTCACCAACAACGAATCCATCAATTTCACCATTGCGCAATGAATTAATCATATCCCGTGGCGGCATACCCAAAACTTTAACATTACCTTTAGGTATACTGTGCTGTTTTAAAACGGTATGTAATAAGACATGATGCTGAGAAAAAAT
>CBDVDU010000225.1:0-4295 GCA_965372825.1 uncultured Gammaproteobacteria bacterium
TGCAGATGCTTACGGCCAGTCGCCCTCTAACATGGCGTATCGAATTATGAATAAATTACGCAGTTGGGGGCGTTATTACCACATTCATCAGGATTGGAGTCATATAGGCTTTGACCGTTGGCGCGAAGGTACGGCGATTTTAAGTCGCTACCCCATGCGTCATAATCATTCGGCTTATGTTTCTGATGATCAGGGTAAAGATAATTATATGTCGCGTAATGTCACTATGTCGGGCATTGACGTGCCTTGGTTTGGCTTAGTGCATATCTCTAATGTGCATTTAAGCTGGTCGCATCATGGCTTTTATGAGGAATATGAAAAGCTTAAAAATCTGATTTATTCACGCATGCATTTCGGTTTTAGAGCGGATTTATTGGTGGGTGATTTTAATGCGCCTGCTGGAGATAATGCCTATCAGCATATCGTTGGTAATCAGGAATATGTCGATCAGTTTTTCCAAGTGCATCCGCACCGTTTTTATGAGCCAAGCTTTCGAGGTCATATTGATGGCTGGAGAAATAGCCCCCCGAAACGTATTGACTATATTTTTAAGCGCCAAGATAGTGCTATGAATATTTACGCATTAGATATGATTTTTAATGATCACTTTTATCCGACTGTTTCCGATCATTTTGGTTATTTAGCTAGGTTTCATTTGTTTTAGCCGCGAGTCACGTTTTCAATGCTGTTGACTTAAGTCCTCTCTTGTTGGAGAGGGTTGGGTGAGGAGAATAAAATCATGTATTTATAACTCCCCTCATCCCAACCTTCTCCCTTTGGAGAAGGAGCTTATACCAATCCCAATAAATAATTACTGTAATGGTCGTCATTCCCGAAGTCTTTTATCGGGAATCTACGCTAAACGTGGATTCCTGCTAACAGCATGCAGGAATGACGAGCTGAAAAACAGCTTGTACCCTTTAATAATGAGAAGTTACCTCGTCCCTTTAAATATATGCTCTATAAAACACAAATCGCAGGCGTTGTTTATAACTTCAAGGCACTTAAAGAATTGTTAGCGAAAGCTTCGCCTGCTCGTTCAGGTGATTATCTAGCTGGTGTCGTAGCTGAAACAAACCTGCAACGAGTGGCAACGCAATGGGTGCTTGCTGACCTACCTGAAAATAAAAAATCGCGCAGTAATTTTTTATTGGAATAAAGCTAGCTGATTACCCTCAACTTGGCCTACCAAGCCTTAGTAGCAGTCTTAAATTTACCATAGCGTAATAACATCAGCGGTAATAATAGTAAGTTAAGTAAAGTAGATGAGGCCAGCCCACCGATAATAATGGCCGCCATTGGCCCCATGATTTCTAAGCCTGGATTATCACTATTAAAAGCGATCGGAGACATGGCTAATGCAGTTACTAAGGCGGTCATGAGTATAGAGGGTAATCGCTCTTGAGCGCCTTTTAGCATGGTTTCTAAATTCCACTCTAAGCCTTCATCTTCGACCAAATGTTGATAATGAGATAGCAGCATAATACTGTTGCGTACGGTAATGCCAAATAAGGTAATAAAGCCAATAATGGAACCGACCGATAAGGTTGCATCCATTAAAATGACCGCTGCTATGCCGCCGATAAGCGAAAAGGGGATATTAACTAAGGTAATGGCTACATGACGCAGGTTATTAATGGCGATATAAATAAAAATGAGTACGCCAACACTGGCTAGTAGTGAATGTAATATCAAGTTTTGTTTGGCTTGTGCTTGCTCGATGGCTGCACCGGTATATTCTGGGTAAGTATTGTCTTCAAAGCTAATATTTTGGCTGACTTTTGCTTTGAGTTCTTGCATAAAAGACGAAATATCACGTCCAGCAACATTACAGGTAATGCTTTGCCGTCTTTGTGCATTTTGGTGCAGTATATTGTAACGTCCTTCATTATGTTTAATGTCTGCGACTTCACCTAAAGTAATGAGTTTGCCGCTCAGCGTGCGAATGGGTAATTGATCGATAAGATCGGGTTGCTGTCGCCATTCGGGCTTTAAGACTACGGCTATATTGTAACTACGATTACCTTGTAAATGTTTGCCGACCACTTGACCATCATAAGCCGCTTGGACGGTTTGCAGGATTTGTTGGGCTTGTATGCCCCAGAATTTGAGTTTTTCCTGATTGAGGTGGATTTGAATGAGTGGAGTGCCTGGGGGGGAACGTAATTGTATGTCAGCCGCGCCTGAAATTTCTTGCATCAATGCGGCAACTTCCTGTGCTTTTTTATCCAGCTGATTCAAGTCATTGCCATAAATATTAACCACAACAGGCGAGGTGTAGCCGGAAATAGTTTCATCGATGCGCTCGGTTAAAAAGGTATTGGCTTCAAATAAGAGCCCTGGGAAATCGGCTAAAATTTCACGTAATTGCTCTAATACGGCTTGTTGTTCAGCGCCTGAAAGTGGTTTAAGACGCACTTCAAATTCGCTGTAATGACTGCCGTAGGTATCAGCGCCGCGCTCTGCACGTCCCGCCCATTGTGAAATGGATTCAATTTGCGGGATTTCTTGCAGTAGTGCAGTGATTTGTTTGCCCTGACGAATGGATTCTTGTAAAGAGGTGCCCGGAATGCTGGTGGTGTGAACGATATAATGGCCCTCGCGTAATTCAGGTAAAAATTTATTGCCGAGCGTAAAAAATTGGCTCAGCATAAAAATAGACAAAATTAAACTGATAAGGGAGATCAGTTTGAAATGTCTGGCAATAGCGCTTAGAAGCCGCGTATATATCGGGTTTAAGAAGCGAATAAGCGGTGGCGTGGTATTGAATTGTATATTATTGCTTAAGAGTGCAAAACATAAGGCCGGTGTGAGCGTGAGTGCTACGATTAAGGACATTAAAATGGCCAGAATGTATGAATATCCGAGCGGTGCAAATAGCCGTCCAGCAACACCTTCTAATGTTAATAGTGGCACAAACACCAAAGCCACAATAAAGCTGGCATAAACCACTGAGCTACGTACTTCGATGGATGCATCATAAACCACTTGTTGTGTGGCGAGTGGCTTAGCTAATGCGCGGTTTTCACGCAAACGGCGGAAAATATTTTCGGTATCAATAATGGCGTCATCAACCACTTCACCTAAAGCAATGGCTAGGCCGCCTAACACCATAATATTGAGATTAACGCCAAATTCCAGTAACACCGCAGCGGCACTAATTAAAGATACGGGAATGGCAACAGCGGAAATAAAAGCGGTGCGTAAATTATATAAAAAGAAATACAAAATAAGCACGACAAACAGCCCACCTAAGAGTAGGTGGCTGGACAGATTGCTGACTGAGTTTTGTATATAATCCGCAGGCCGAAATAAGTGACTATAGAAATTAATCTGCTGTTCAGCAAACAAAGGTTCAAATTCTGTTAGTGCTTGTTCGACCGCATTGGAAACGGTCAATGTATTAGCATCAAACTGACCAATAACCATCATCACGATGCCAGATTGTCCCATGATTTGTGCGGCTCCAATCGCGGGTTCTGGCGCGTATTGAATGTCTGCTATATCGCCTAAAACTAAGGTGTTGTTATCGCTATATTTAATGATACTTTGGCGCAGTTGTTCAGGTGTTGTTGCTAGTCCAGTGACTTGTAGTGTAAAGCGTTGATTGCTATTTTCTATAAATCCACCGCCTTGTACTTTGCCTATTTGCGTGGCGGCTTCTATGACCTCATTAATGGATAGATTAAATTTCTGTAATGTTATGGGATCAAGTTGGATTTGAACTTGTCTAATATCCCCGCCAAAAATATTGACATCGGCAACGCCATGTACGGCTAATAAACGTGGCACTAGCAAGGTATCGACTAGATCCCGTAGCTGCATCAGATTTTTATGTTCGGAGTTTAGGCCGATAGTGAGTACCGTTGCTGAAGAGGAGGTAAGAGGTACTGGTACTGGTGTATGCACACCTTCTGGAAGTTGTGTACTTAAACTGGATAGGCGCTCGGTTACTAATTGGCGGTTACGATAAATATCACTGTGCTCGTCGAAAATAGCGGTGACGATTGAAAGCCCTTGTATAGATTCAGAGCGTAGGGTGTTTAAGCCGAGTAAACCACTGAGTGAGGATTCGATTTTTTGAGAAACTAATATTTCGACTTGTTCAGCTGAAAACCCAGGAGATTCGGTTTGAATGATAATTTGTTTGGGTGAAAACTCTGGAAAGACATCTAAGCCTGCGTTAGCGAAGCGATAGCTTCCGTAGCATAAAATCAATAAAGCCAAGACAATGATAATGCCGTAAAAGCGAATGGAGAAGCGGATGAGGTGTGCAAGCATAGATATAAGGTGTT
>CBDVDU010000226.1:0-4292 GCA_965372825.1 uncultured Gammaproteobacteria bacterium
GGCTCTCTTGTCTACTTCATTTATCTATCCAGTTATTTTAGCGGCATTCTTATCTGCCTGCGTATCAACCCCACCTCTCCAACCGCAATTTGCACTAGAAGCTATTTCTTTGTATTCCTCTGACTATGAAGATGGCACTGAAATCATTACCGTTCAAGCCTCTACTTTACGTGCCGCAGTAAGTAATTCAAAAACCGGCGAAGTTGATATTTTAGATATTTCCAACCCTCATAAACTTAAACGCCTTGCCCGCTTTAATCTACAACTACAGACTAGCGAAGAACTTACCTCTATTGACTTTCATCCATCGCTGGATATGTTTGCCGCAGTTATTAATGCCGGTCTAAACCGCGGCCGATTCCAATTACACTCAGCTAGCACTGGTACATTACTAGAATCCACACAAGTTGGCTTCGGTCCAGATTCTATTGTCTTCGCCAAACAAGGTCACATAGCCTTAATAGCCAATGAAGGTGAAGATTTCTGGTTTGATCCCAAAAACAAACAATTCTTCTCAGCCGAAGGGAGCATTTCAATTGTCCATATTAATAGAAAGGGGCAAATAAGCGCGCATAATGAATTGGCTCTAGCTGATATTACTAATCATGAAGGTTTTTTTATCCTTACTAATGGTCGCTATTTAAAGCGAGAAATCGACTGGGATGGTGACCAAATTATTAGCCATACACAAGACTTCAATAATGATGGATTGATTAATAACAAAAAGGTGCTACTCGGTTCTTTTGAGGGGCATTCCGTATTCGGCAACGAATTAAAAGGCGAAGCAGGTATTTTAATTCCGATAAAAAGTTACTCACCCGCCTTATTAGAGCCTGAATATATTGCTATTTCACCCGATGCAAAACGCGCTTATGTTACGCTACAAGAAGAAAATGCGGTTGCTGTTGTCGATTTAAACACTGAAAAAATCATTCGTTATGTCAACTTAGGCACTACGGAACATTTGATGGATTCTCACGTCGATGGCTGGGTACAGTTCGACCAAAGCCAAACCAGCACCAGAGAACCCGATGGCATTACGACCATTGCTAATGGACGCTATTTTGTTACTGCCGATGAAGGTGATGTCGATTTTGCAACTAAAGAGCCAGAAGATAACATTTTAAGTGGCGGGCGCTCAGTCAGCGTGTTTGACGCTTATAGTGGTAACTTTATTGGCGACACAGCCAATCAACTAGATGAGATAGCTTATCAGCACAACGTTTACCCAGAGCTACGTAGCCAGAAAAAAGGAGCTGAGCCGGAAATGGTGGTCGGTTTTGAAATGGCAGGCAAAGATTATGTCGTCGTTGATTTAGAACGAGCAGGCGCAATCGTCTTAATCGATATGTCTAATCCCGCTCAACCAAAATCTATTGCCTTGGGGAAAATCCCTGGAGACGAAGAAAAATCACCGGAAGGCATCGTGCACTTCACAATTGATAGCCAACATTATATTTTAACTGCTAATGAAATGAGCGGCACTGTGGCGTGCTTCAAAATAAGCACCAAGAAATCAGAAGAGATTAAGTAAAATCATAAGCTTACAATAAACTTCCGACACATGCCTCACAAACAAATAAAGAGCAGCGTATTCTGGTTACATTGTTATAATTGAAATATCCCTAGGTTAAAAACTTAGTTTTCTTTACTGACAAATACCTCTCCAGCTAAAGCCGAACAATTTATGATCAACGATAATAACAATATTTTTTTAAGTAATTCTATTGAAGAGACTAAAATTAACGTCAAAGACCTACAAATTGGCATGTACGTTTCAAGGCTTGATCGTCCTTGGCTAGAAACCACTTTTTTGTTTCAAGGTTTTGAATTAAAAACAACGGATGACATAAAAGAAGTGCAAAAACAATGCGATTATGTTTTTGTTGATGTTAGCAAACAAATTAAGAATGTACGCAATGCAGTCAAATCCACTCCTTACTCTAAAAGCTGGATAGAAATGCGCAAAGCACCACCGAAAAAAACGAATTTTAGTCAAGAATTTGTTTATGCTGAATCGGTTTACCATAAAACAGGCAGCTTAGTAAAAGGCTTTATGGAGCATCTTACTTTAGGCCGAACACTTAATGTAGAAATCGCCAAAAAAGCGGTTGCCGAGTGCGTACAAAGTATTATCAATTCACCTGATGCTTTAATGTGGTTAACCCAATTAAAAAATATAGATGAATACACTTCTCAGCACAGTATGAATGTTTGCATTTTTTCCATTGCCTTAGGCCGACAACTTGATTTATCAGAACCGGAACTTGAGGATTTAGGCTTATGTGGCATGATGCATGATATGGGCAAGATGAAAGTCCCGCTACACATACTTAATAAACCTGGGGCTTTTGAACCTGAAGAACTTGCCATCATGCAATCTCACCCTGCTCTCGGCCAGAAATTACTCATATCCAGCCATGGCTTACCAGGATCTGTCATTGATGCCGTCTATGGCCATCATGAACGCTTAGATGGCAAAGGCTATCCCCGAGGCTTAACAGCGGAAAGAATTGCACCCTACACACGCATTGTCACGATTGCGGATACATATGATGCGATCAGTAGTGATCGTGTTTACAAAAAAGGCAAAACTCACTTAGAGTCAATTAAAATCATGACACAATCGAGCGGTGATCATCTCGATTCAAGCTTAGTCATTAAATTTATTGAAAGCTTGGGCATTTATCCGCCTGGTAACTTAGTGGAATTGAGTAATGGTGAAGTAGCTGTTGTCATCGAAACCAATCCGGTGAAAAAGCTAAAACCTAAAATCACCATGTTATTAGATGAAAATAAGAAACGCGTCAAACCACGCTTAGTCGATTTATCTAAAGTGGATTTAAATGCTAGCGGCCAACCTTATTCGATTAAGCGCATGGTTAGACCAGAAGACTACGATATTGATCTTAATCTGCTATATAAAATGGGTGTAGTAGCTAATAGCTTAGCCACTGCTTAAGGCTGTATTGTTTTAATTATGCGTCACTTCTTTCCTTAGGAATTCACATTAAATAAAACCCGAAACTTTAGGTTATGAAGGACTGGCAGTGCTTTCGGATACTATTGAATGTTGATTCCTTAACGTGGTATGCCGCCCCTAATCAAAAATGGAATTCAGCACCAATCCAAACATTATTATTACGCACCTCATGTGATTCATAATTAAATTTTCGCGAACCGTGTTGCCAGCCGGCCTTGAGCACTGTCTGCTCTGTCAACTCATACAAAAACTCAACCTCACCCTGATAAACATTTTCATTACCATCATAATGAATGTCATGAACAAAAGGACTGGTAAAATCATTATGCTCATAATCAAAAATCAATATCACCTTCAAATCAGGTAATAGATGTATTTTCAATTCAGCTGATGCAAAGTGGTTAATATAGCCTATATCATCCTGATATTGAACGCTTTGTTCATGATCCGTGTACCCTCGTTCAAAATGATAACCCACCAATAACTCAATATCATGCGTAATCATCCACTCTAAATGCGATCCAACAGTAAAAAACTGTGTATCACGATAAGAAAAAGGCTGGTTATATTCCCTGATCCCATAACGTACTAAGCCGCGCAAGATCACAGCATTCGATAGTTCATGTTCCAAATGCATAGACCAAATATGACTATCGAGCTGCTCATCCGCTTCATGTTCTAACTCAGCCTCTCCATCTCTCTCTTGAGATAAGGATTTTTTACCAATATATAACTGCGGCACGAAGTCATAAAGTAATTTTATTTTATTTTTCTCTGTTAGCTCCTGCTCAACAATTAACTGTAAAAAACCATGTGTATATGCACCGTGATTTTGAAAAATATAAGCGCCTGCATTAAGCCCCAGCTCAAAATCTCCAAGCTTATTTTCTGTTGCCCAATTAACATAAGCACTAGGTTCATAAACAGCATCCGCTCCTTGCTGAGGCTCGTCTACAACCGGTTGCGTAGGATCTTCATCTAATGAAAGTCGGCGCGTTACTGAAAAAAGCCCAACATCATCCGTGTAATAAGTACTGAAAGCCCCTCCCGCAGACCACTCTGCCTGTACAGCACAGGGCAGAGCAAGACAGGTAGCTGATAATAATACTCGACATAAAGTGTCAAAGTGATAATCCTGCATATTATTTATTCTTTTGATTATTCAAGCTTATAGCCGGACACCTACACAGAAACTATAAAAATAGTGTTCAGCTTTATTGAGAGACGACAATGATTTGTTCATTTTTTGGCTATAAGAATTTTGTTCTCTTTCTGGGTACTAAGGAATCAAAATTCAATATTATCCGAA
>CBDVDU010000227.1:0-4288 GCA_965372825.1 uncultured Gammaproteobacteria bacterium
TTTTTGTTCATCCATCCAGCCCGTTTAAGCAACAATGATAGTTAGTTTTAACTGTCCAATTTTATATTGCAAATTATGGAATCAGTAAAAGTAATTTTAGGGTAATAACTGTACGAAATTTTCGGCCTGCTTTAGTCTATTGGTGCTGTAAAGGCGCACCGTTTTAGAAAGTAGCTTAATTGCCTCTATTTTAGTAATAATTTCATACAGAGAAACTTGGCAATGCTAGCATGAAAAAGTTATTTTGTCATTTGTGGTGTGTGGAGATTACCTTCAAGAGACTTATATAAAGAATTGCAGCTCTTGGCTTACGCCTTCTCCAGAGAGGGAAGGCTGGATGAGGGGGATGGGTAAAGCTTTGATTTTATGCCAGTCCTCTTCAGCAGGAGAGGACATCCTAGGCTGTGAAAAAAGTGGATTATCAGGAGCGTTATGGCTCTATATAAATAAAATCTATAGGATGTGCCGAGGAACGAAGCGCATCAATAGTCTATCGATGCTCCTCCTGCGTCGGCACATCCTATAAATGCTTTATCCATAAACAAGGAAAGTAAAGCATGTGTAAAATGGTTGATTTCGACAGCCTAGAGCTATTGCCAAGCATAGATTCCCGATAAAAATACCTCGGGAATGACGATACCTTATAGATCGTTACCCATGGATAATGAAAAGTTACTATCCTGACTTGTAGTTCATTGTCTTTTAATGTCAGAAAGTTGCGTGGGTGCCTATGTTGCTGGATAGGCCTCCTATTTTAAGGAATCAAAATTCAATAACATCCGAAAGCACTGCCAGTCCTTTGAGGACTGGCAGTGCCGCATAATCTAAAGTTTCGGGTTTTATTAAGCATGTATTCCTAAGTCTTGTTGTATTATTTGAGCTGTATGGTTTTGTCTTGTTCTGCTGCTTGCAAAGCGGCAGTGATAATAGCGCAATTGTCTTTTGCGTCTTGTAGTGAAAGTTTTGGGGGTTGTTGATTAAGTATGCAGTCTGCAAAGTGCTCTACTTCGAGCTGGAAATGATTAGCACAGTCTAGGGTTTCAGTGTGTTGTTCACCGGAATCAGTCCACCAAGAAATAATTGGCTCTTCAGTTTGTTTAGCCCATACGTTATGGCATTTTAATCCGCCTTTTGTGCCGATAATTTCGTATTCGGCGCGGCGAGCGTGCTCAAAGCTGAAATTAAATTGTGCGTATTTGCCATCGCCAAAATCAATTGTTCCGCTGCTGCTAATGTCTGCACCAAACTCATTGTGTTTAGCCATTGCGTTGACTGTAAGGGCTGTGTCATTAGGGAATGCAAGGCGAGCGCTATGAATGGCATAGCAGCCTATATCCCACATAGCGCCGCCACCTTGTGATATATCTCGATCGATGCGGTACATGCGTGCGGCTTGCATTGGATAGGCAAAGCAAGTGCGTACTGAGCGCACTGCGCCAATTGTGCCGGCATTGATGATTTCTTGAATGCGTTGATGTTGTGGGTGGAAGCGGTACATAAAGCCTTCCATAACGTAAACATTATGTTTTTTAGCTGCGACCTCTATCGCTTCAATGTCGGCAACACTAAGCGCCATAGGTTTTTCGCAGAGCACGTGTTTGCCCAGTTCGATAGCGCGTAAAGCCCATTGTGCATGCTCTTGGCTGGCGAGCGGTATATAAACCACATCTATGCTAGGGTCTTTGAGTAATTCGGTGGGATCATTGTAAATGTGTATTTGTTCGACTTGAGGGGCGTACTCTTTAAGAATGGCTTCAGCTGCACCTACTCTGCGACTAGAAATAGCGCTCAGTTTGCTGTTTTTTGCACCGACTATCGCGGGCATTAGTTGTTGGTTGATGCGGGCTGCGCCAAGTATTCCCCAGCGTAATTTATTTGATGTAGGCATAATGAGTCCTTGTGAGTGAAGGGTTATGCAAGTATATACGGTGTTGTGAGAGATTTGTAGTGCGCTGGTGAAGGGTTGGATTTTAGGCAAAAAAATACCAGAGCAGCCTAAAAGGCTGTCTGGTATTTTTTATTAATTCGATAAGGGCTTAATTAAGCCATTGCGCGAACTTTATTATTTAATCTGCTTTTGTTTCTTGCAGCTTTATTCTTGTGAATAAGGCCTTTGTTGACTGCTGAGTCGATAATTGGAACAACTGTAGCATAAGCCACTGTTGCTTTTTCTACGTCGCCAGAATCTACTGCAGCAAGAACTCTTTTGATGAATGTACGTAGGTTGCTACGCTGTCCAGTGTTACGGATGCGACTGACTTCTGCCTGACGTGCACGTTTTTTTGCTTGAGCTGTATTAGCCATGATGCCTCGGTTGTTACATTAAATATTTTTTAAGCTCTCCATTTTCCTGTTAAATGATATGATTGTCAAATATTTAATCACAGGGATTTGAGTCTTGAGCCGTAAACTTTTTAAGTCAACCATTATCGTCAGTAGTATGACGATGATTTCACGTATTTTAGGTTTTATTCGTGACATGATGTTTGCCCGCTTTTTCGGTGCTGATTCGGGGACGGATGCTTTTTTTGTGGCCTTCAAAATTCCTAATTTTTTACGCCGTTTATTTGCCGAAGGAGCATTTTCTCAAGCTTTTGTGCCAGTATTATCGGATTATAAAGAGCAGGGCAGTAAGCAAGCCTTACGTAATTTTATCGATCGTACAGCGGGAACGCTAGCGATAATTTTGATGGTCACTACTATAATAGGAATGCTAGCTGCCCCCTATTTGATTATGCTGTTTGCGCCAGGGTTTGCTTGGGAAGGTGAGCAGTATGATTTAGCGGTGCAAATGTTACGTATTACCTTCCCGTATTTATTTTTTATTTCTTCGGTGGCTTTTGCGGGAGGGATTTTAAATTCCTTTGGTAAATTTGCTGTGCCTGCGTTTACGCCCGTATTCCTTAATCTGTGTTTGATTGGCGCGGCAATTTGGCTTGCGCCGTTAATGGATAAGCCTGTCGTTGCCTTGGCTTGGGGTGTTTTTTTTGCGGGTGCAGTGCAGTTGGTATTTCAATTTCCTGCTTTGCGCCGTTTAGGCTTGGTTCCGCGTTTACGTTTTGGCTTTAAAGATTCTGGGGTAAAACATATTTTAAAGTTGATGGTGCCGGCTTTATTTGGCGTGTCGATTACGCAAATTAATTTATTATTAGATACCTTGATTGCTTCATTTTTAGCGACAGGTAGCGTGTCTTGGTTGTATTATTCGGATCGCTTAGTGGAATTCCCCTTAGGGCTCTTCGGTATCGCCTTGGCAACAGTGATTTTGCCTAGCTTATCTAAAAATCACGCGGCTGATGATATGGAATCTTTTTCTAAGTCATTAGACTGGGGTTTGAAATTAGTGATTTTAATTGGTGCGCCAGCCTCTTTGGGTTTAATGATGTTGGCTGAGCCGATGATTTCAACCTTGTTTCAATATAATGAATTTGGTGTACATGATGTGGCCATGGCTGGGCGCAGTTTAATGGCTTATTCATTGGGCTTGCTTGGTTTTATTTTAGTGAAAATCTTAGTGCCGGGTTTTACCTCACGTAAAGATATGAAAACGCCGGTGCGGTTTGGTATTTACGCGATGATTGCCAATATGGTTTTAAATCTTATTTTGGTTTTTCCTTTGGCTCATGCGGGGTTGGCTTTGGCAACGTCTCTAGGGGCTTTTTTAAATGCCAGTTTATTATTAGTTGCTTTGTTAAAGTCGGGTGTTTATTTGCCATCAATCGGTTGGCGTATCTATATATTACGTATTATTTTGGCAACGACCTCAATGACGGCCTTGTTATATCATTTTGTTGATACCAGCTTGTGGTTGAATTGGGGGATAGTTGATCGAGCGGTTAATTTAGCTATGTGGATTGGTTTAGGTGGAGCTTTGTATGCCGCTGTTTTGTTATTCTCTGGATTGAGATTTAGACATTTATCGGCTTAAAGGTATAGGTGCTACATAAGTCTTAAGCCTTCGCCAGAGGAGCTATTCGGAGTAACTTCTCATTAGGAACCTATAAAAGAATGAACTTACTCGCTTTAGAGCCCCACTGCCATTAAGTTAAGAGTAATACAATAAATGGGGCGCAATGCTTTAGCCTGCCTTCGTAGCCTAAAATAGCAGGCTCAAGCACTGCGCCCCGATAAGCTCATTCTTTATAGCCAAATTATAATGATTGGGTATGAGCATTTTTATGAGATTTATTATTAAAGGGTACAGGTAGTTTTTGCAGATCGTCATTCCTGCACGCTGTTAGCAGGAATCTATGCTCAACGTAGATTCCCGATAAAAGCACTCGGGAAT
>CBDVDU010000228.1:0-4249 GCA_965372825.1 uncultured Gammaproteobacteria bacterium
ATAAGGTTTTTTTATTAGACATATAAAATTCTTTAAAACTAAGCCTCTTTAATTTACTCAAGAAAATATGAGAGGCATATTTTTATGCTATAACTGAAGCAATTATTTTTTGGAATCAAGTAATGTACTCCGCACTTACTGCCTCTGAATTATAATAGCGCTAAAAATAATCCTGCTAATCCGTACTTTATATTCCATAATTATGGTCGCCCCCCTGTTTATCCTTCTCAAAGCTTAGCATCTGAGAGTTTACGCCTCCCCTTTGCCAATGGTAAAATGAGTTTCACTCACCACACTATATAAGTAGCATGTCTGTGGATTCAAAACTATCCCCCCTATTCTCCGAGGCGTCGCCTGCAAGGTTACGCGAAATTCCTTATAACTATACTTCGTTTTCTGACCGAGAAATCGTTATCCGTTTATTGGGCGAACCTAATTGGCGCACCTTAAATGAACTACGCGATGAGCGAGTTACTGGGCGTTCCGCACAAATGCTGTTCGAAGTACTCGGCGATATTTGGGTGGTACAACGCAACCCATACCTAGAAGATGACTTACTGAATAATCGTAAGCGCCGTAATTCATTACTGGATGCACTGCGCCATCGATTAAAGCAAATGGAAAAGCGTCATGCCGAATATGCAGATGAACACCCCAAACGCGGTAAACGTGTTGCACAATTAATTAGCTCTGCGCACCAAGCAATAGATAGCTTTGAAGAGCATTTCAAAACTAGCTACAAAATGCGCCGTAAAGCTGAAGCGTTACTATCTAAGCATACGCGCAAAGATAATATTTGCTTCGATGGTTTTGCTCGTGTTTCGCATGTTACCGATGCGACCGACTGGCGTGTTGAATACCCTTTTGTGGTGCTATATCCGCGTACGGAAAAAGAAATTGGCCTATTAGTCAGTGACTGCATCAAACTAGGCTTGACTATTATTCCTCGTGGCGGTGGTACAGGCTATACCGGTGGTGCCATACCATTAACGAAATTTTCTGCCGTTATTAACACTGAAAAGCTGTTAACAATGGGCGCAGTCGAACATAATTCTGTTCTGCCTGGCGTCACACAAACTTATGCTACGTTACATACCGGTGCGGGAGTTGTCACACGTCGCGCAATGGATCTTGCTGATAGTGCTGGACTTGTCTTTGCTTGCGATCCAACATCTGCTGATGCCTCCTGTATAGGCGGCAACGTCGCTATGAATGCCGGCGGTAAAAAAGCCGTATTGTGGGGAACTGCACTAGATAACCTTTTATCTTGGCGCATGGTTACGCCTGATGGCAACTGGTTGGAAGTTGAGCGATTTAATCATAACCTTGGCAAAATCCATGACCAAGAAGAAGTTAACTTCATCCTTAGGCGTTTTGATACCAGTGGTAAAAAACTCTTATCTGAAGAACCGTTAAACCTTCCTGGCAGCTTGTTTCGTAAAGGCGAATTAGGGAAAGACGTTACCGATAAATTCCTTGGCGGTTTACCTGGCATACAAAAAGAAGGTTGCGATGGCATTATTACTTCTGCGACTTGGATTTTGCACAAAATGCCACCTCAAATACGCACTTTCTGCTTAGAGTTTTACGGACAAGTGCGCGAAGCCGTGCCTGCTATCGTTGAAATTCGTGATTATTTAGCCACTTTACCTAAAGAGGGTAATCAGCGCGTTATGCTTGCTGGTCTTGAGCATCTTGATGAAAGGTACCTTAAAGCAGTTGGCTATGCTAGCAAAGCCAAGCACCTTGGTCGCCCTAAAATGGCCTTATTTGGTGATATTGTTGGTGACGATGAAAAACAAGTTGCTTTAGCCGTTTCTGAAATTGTACGTCTCTGTAATGCCCGTGGCGCAGAAGGTTTCATCGCTGTCAGTCCTGAAGCACGTAAAACCTTTTGGCTAGATCGTGCCCGCACAGCCGCTATCGCCAAGCATACCAATGCCTTCAAAATTAATGAAGACGTGGTCATCCCCTTGCCGCGCATGGGCGATTATTGTGATGGCATTGAACGTATTAATATTGAATTATCCATGCGTAATAAATTACGCATGTGTGAGGCAGTCAGCCAATTTTTACAAGGTGAGCTACCTTTACGTAACTACGAAGATGATATAGATAAAGCCGAACTTATCGGCGACCGACGCGAATTAGCACTCAAAGAAGTCGAAAAAGTTCGCAATCGCTGGCAATGGCTGTATGACAATCTTGATTTGCCCTTAGCACAAGCTGAAGCCTCATTTGAGCAATATGACATCAAGGCTAGCGAACTCACAAATCGTACTGAGAACCCTACCCTATTCCATCGTTTACAAGATCATTCGATTCGAGTTTCTTGGAAACAAGAATTATTAGCGGTCTTAAAAGAAATTTTTGAGGGCAATAATTTTACGTTGATCATAGACCGGATCAACATGACGCATAAAGATGTGTTACGTGGCCGAGTCTTTGTTGCTCTGCATATGCATGCTGGTGATGGTAATGTACATACCAACATACCAGTCAACTCCGATCATTATGAAATGCTGCAAGAAGCTAACGCAGCAGTTGTGCGCATTATGGATTTGGCGCGCTCCTTGGATGGCGTTATCTCAGGAGAACATGGTATTGGTATTACAAAATACGAATTCCTAAGCAAAGAAGAGCTGGCCAGTTTCCACGAATACAAGCAACAAGTTGACCCCGAAGGACGCTTTAATAAAGGTAAGTTAATGCCAGGCGCAGACTTACGCGCAGCATACACAACCTCTTTTAGCTTAATGGGCTATGAATCCATTATCATGCAGCAAAGTGAAATTGGTGCTATCTCTGATTCTATTAAAGATTGTTTACGTTGTGGCAAATGCAAACCAGTCTGTTCGACGCATGTACCTAGCGCTAATTTATTGTATTCACCACGTAATAAAATTCTAGCGACTTCCTTGTTGATTGAAGCCTTTTTATACGAAGAACAAACGCGTCGCGGCATTTCCATTACCCATTGGAAAGAATTTGAAGATGTTGGCGATCATTGTACGATTTGTCACAAGTGTGAAAGTCCGTGTCCAGTCGATATTGATTTTGGCGATGTTTCAATGAATATGCGTAACTTATTACGCAAAATGGGTAAACAAAGCTTTAATCCCGTAAAAACGCTAGCGATTGCCTTTTTATCAACCGGCCGCCCGAGCAGCGTTAAAATCATGCGTAAATTGCTGATTGAATGGTCTTATAAAGCACAGCGCATTGGTAACTTCTTTCTTCGACCGTGGGGTAAAGGTCAGCTTAAACAACCGCCTTCTTCGACTGGCAAACCCGCCATGAAAGAGTATGTGGTTCATTTTACTAACCGTAAAATGCCAGGTAAATTACCCAGCAAGACTGCTAGAGCGCTCTTGGGTATTGAAAGTAATGAAATCGTACCGATTATTCGTGATCCGCAAAAAACGCGCACGGATTCTGAAGCGGTGTTTTATTTTCCAGGCTGTGGTTCTGAGCGCTTATTTTCTCAAGTGGGCTTAGCGACGCAAGCGATGCTTTATGAAATCGGCGTACAGACGGTATTGCCACCGGGCTATTTATGCTGTGGATTTCCACAACGTGCCGCCGGTGAATTTGATAAAGCACAACAAATTACCACGGATAACCGCGTGCTATTTCATCGTGTTGCTAATACCTTAAATTATCTAGATATCAAAACAGTCCTCGTTAGTTGTGGTACTTGTTTGGATCAATTGCAAGATTATGAATTTGACAAGATATTCCCAGGCTGTCGCATGATAGATATTCATGAATACCTATTAGAAAAAGGGGTCAAATTAGAAGGTCTCACAGGTAGCCAATACCTGTACCATGACCCTTGCCATACTCCTTTAAAACAACAAGACCCGATGAAAACGGTTAATGCTCTGATGGGCACAACAATCAATAAATCTGATCGTTGCTGTGGTGAATCAGGAACCTTGGCTGTAGGCCGTCCCGATATTTCTACACAAGTACGTCATCGTAAATCAGAAGAACTGCATAAAGATACGGCTAAATTGCGTGAACAAGGCAATGAAGCCCCCGTTAAAATTCTGACAACTTGCCCTTCTTGTGTACAAGGTTTACAACGTTTTAAAGGCGATGTAGATGACTTAGAAGCCGACTATATCGTGGTAGAAATTGCCCAGAAAGTATTGGGCAAGGACTGGATGAAGAACTATATTAAGCAAGCCAGCAAAGGCGGTATTGAGCGGGTGTTGGTGTAATAAATAGCCAATAAGGAATATGC
>CBDVDU010000229.1:0-4248 GCA_965372825.1 uncultured Gammaproteobacteria bacterium
AAGCTAGTAACTCTTGACTAACGTGAGTTGCCAGATGATAACTCGCGTTAGTTCAGTTAGATATCAATAACATAATCTATTGCAGGAGACTAACATGAATGAAGATACTTTGAATATGGAAGTAAGGACTTTTCTTAAAAAAGTAGGCGTTACTTCGCAGCGTGAAATTGAACATGCTATTTTAAAAGCGATTGAAGAAGGACGTTTGCAAGGCACTGAGAAAATTAACGTAAAAATGACTTTGGAAGTAGCTGAGATTGGGTTAAATAAAACGATTAATGGGGTGATTGCACTGGAATAATTTACCACGGTTAAATGTGGATTACATTTCCTGGGAAATACCCTTATTTGAGTTAGCTAAGCTCATATAAGCGTTTCTTTTTACCTAAATAGCTGAGGTTTTTAACGAAAAAAATGGAGTAACCATCATGGAAGCACTATTTCACTCATTATTAATGCTGATGCTAGTCATTTGGGGCGTAGCCGTGGTTATGCGCAAATTGGGCCTGCCGACAATTACGGGTGAATTAATCATGGGGGTGCCTTGGCCTTTGGTTATGACATGGTAGCCGCGACTTTTGTCGGGTTAGCCATGACCGCTACAGCAGTGGTGGTTACGCTAAAAGCCTGTGTCTTATTATTAAAGAAACATCCTATACATTGGTCGTATTGATATGTCGGTTCTTTGGGGGGAATATCGTGATCAAATTAACCAGAATTATTTGCTTGATGAACAAGAAGCGCTCACTGAGTTATTTGGTTATTTGCAGGACTATTCTGCAATAGAAATAAGAGATCAAGCGCGCTCGCTAGTGACTATTATTAGAGATAAAGCCAAGCAGCAAACCTTGGTTGAGAATCTTTTACATGAATACCAACTCAATTCTGAGGAAGGTATTATTTTAATGGAAATGGCGGAAGCCTTATTGCGTATACCCGATGCACAGACGCAGGATTTATTTCTACAAGAAAAATTAAGCACGGCAGACTGGCATAAACACTTGCAGCACAGCGACTCTTTGCTGGTTAATTTTGCTACGCGAGCGCTGGAAATAACCGCTAAAGTTGAGCAGCAGTTTAAACTCTCTGACCTCGCGAATCAGTTCACGTTTTCATTGTTATGTTCGCGCTTAGGTTTACCCTTAATTCGTACGGTTTTAAAGCAAGCGATGCAGCAGTTAGCCTACCAGTTTGTGATTGCGGAAACCATTGAGTCAGCGCTAGAGCAAGCCAATCGACGAGGAAATTATCGCTATTCATTCGATATGCTTGGCGAGGCGGCTTTAACTGTGAGTGATACTAATCGGTATTTTAACGCTTATGCGCAGGCGGTTTCTGTATTAGCGAAATCTGCAAACTCGACTGAACTTTATAAAAACCCCAGTATATCCATTAAGTTATCAGCACTTTACGCGCGTTATGAACCATTGCGCTATGAGCAAGCGGTCGAAAAGCTTAGTCAGCAATTATTATCATTAGTTAAACAAGCACGCGCAGCGAATATCACGGTGACCGTTGATGCCGAAGAGTCAGAGCGCCTAGAAATGTCCTTGGCTATTTTCACTACAGTATTGACTGATTCAGAATTACAAGGCTGGTCTGGCTTGGGTTTAGCCGTTCAAGCGTATCAAAAAAGAGCGCTTAAGACCTTGCAATATTTAGCAGCATTAGCCACAGAGCAGCAATGCAAAATCCCGGTACGTTTAGTCAAAGGCGCTTATTGGGATAGTGAGATTAAACGCGCTCAAGTCAATGGCTTAAAAGACTATCCGGTATTTACCCATAAAAGTGCAACAGATGTGTCGTATCTTGCTTGCGCACAATTTATGCTAACTCAAGGTGAGGTTTTTTACCCTCAGTTCGCCACCCATAATGCACAGACGGTTGCGGCTATTTTAGAGCTGGCTAAAGGACATTCAGATTTTGAGTTTCAACGCCTACATGGCATGGGTGAACAGCTTTATGAACAGCTTCTGCTTCAGACTGATGGCAAAATCCTTTGCCGTATTTATGCGCCCGTAGGAAATTATCAAGAATTACTGCCTTATTTGGTCAGACGCTTATTAGAAAATGGCGCAAATACTTCGTTTATTAATCAGCTAGAAAATTCAGATATTAGCATTGAAAGTGTGATTGATGACCCTGTCGTACAGCTAAAAAAACTAGAGAAATTACCTACACATTGCGTATTAGCCAAAGATTTATATGCTACTCAACGGATTAATTCAGAGGGCATTAATCTTGCTGATCGGCAGCTTATAATGCGTCTTCAACAAGAGCTAAAGCATTTCAATACTCAAACATGGCAAGCCGCCCCGCTAGTGAATGGCAGGTTGGGTACTGGTATTAGGCATAAGATTTTTAACCCCGCACAGCCTCATCAATGCATAGGTCATATCATTGATAGTGATCAACAAGCGATTGCTCAGGCGGTTAATGTCGCTAGTGAAGCAGTAAAACAGTGGCGTTTATCTGATGTTAATGTACGCGCTGCTTATTTACAAAAGACGGCTGAATTACTGGAGCAGAACCGTATGGAATTAGTGGCACTGGCTGTGCGTGAAGCCGGAAAAACCATTCAAGATGCCATATCAGAAATACGTGAAGCGGTGGATTTATGTCGCTATTATGCGCAGCAAGCACAAGAAAAATTTACGCAGCCCATTAGTCTTTCAGGTCCTACGGGTGAAGATAATAAACTGTATCAATACGGTCGTGGTGTGTTTGTCTGCATTAGTCCGTGGAATTTCCCCATCGCTATTTTTATCGGGCAAATAAGTGCGGCATTAGTCAGTGGCAATACCGTGATTGCCAAACCTGCACAGCAAAGCTCATTAATCGCCATGCGCTGCATCCAATTATTACATCAAGCAGGTATTCCTGATGATGTTTTACACTTTTTACCTGGTGATGGTGCCTATGTCGGGCAGCATTTATTAAGTGACCCGCGCATTTCAGGCGTTGCCTTTACCGGCTCTTTGGCAATAGCACGAGTGATTAATCAACAACTAGCAAAGCATCCTGGCATTATTCCTCTCATTGCTGAAACCGGCGGGCAAAATGTCATGCTTGCCGATAGTTCCGCGCATAGCGAGCAATTAGTACAAGATGCCGTGCAATCGGCATTTAATAGTGCAGGGCAGCGCTGTTCGGCGCTACGTGTTTTATATCTACCTTATGAAACTGCCGAGCATCTTATTGCACGGATTATTGGGGTGATGCAGCAATTAGTGGTTGCTGATCCGCAAGTCTATGGCACAGATATAGGGCCAGTGATTAGTGCTGCTGCCGCAAAGCAATTAGCTGAGCATGTGGACTGTATGGATCAACAAGAAAGAGTTTTATTTCAAGTGCCGCTTGATGAATGTTTAGCGAATGCCTGCTTCTTTCCACCTACATTGATTGAACTGAAATCACTTGCAGAGTTGACTGAGGAAAATTTCGGTCCTGTATTACATATCATTCGCTATCACAGTGATGAACTTGAACACATTATCGAAGCCATTAATGCGAGTGGATATGGCTTAACGCTAGGAATACAAAGCCGTATTAATAGTACGATCAATAAAATTTCTGAAAATTGTAAAGTCGGTAATGTGTATGTAAATCGCACCATGATATCAGCGGTGGTGGGAGTGCAGCCCTTTGGAGGTATGGGGCTTTCTGGAACTGGCCCAAAAGCAGGTGGCCCACATTATTTACGCGCTTTTACTTATGAACAAACAGTGACCACAAACACGGTGGCAATTGGCGGAAATGTCCGTTTATTGGCTAAAAATTTAGACTAAAATAGGGCTTGGCAGCAATGAAAAAATTGATTATTTCCAGTATACGTTTTCTTATTATATTGTTGATCTTATTGCTTATAGTTAAAAGCTGGTTTGGCATCAATATGCCATTACTCAAAAAATCCCCAGCCTCGCAGAAAGTATTAAATCAGCGCTTACAATTGCCAGAGGGTTTTTCTTTATCCGTATTTGCAGATAAATTACCGGGAACGCGTATGTTGTTGCTAACTGAAACGGGTGATTTACTGGTGAGTTTATCCAAGCACGGAAAAATTATTCTGCTGCGCAAAGATGCCAATGCCGATGGTATTGCTGATGCCAGCCAAGAATTAATCAGTGATCTCAAGCTACCGCATGGCATGAGTTTTTATCAAGATTGGTTATATATCGCAGAAACCGATGCTGTGGGCCGAATACGCTTTGATGCCAAAAAAGGAAAAACCGTAGGTGAATATCAGCG
>CBDVDU010000230.1:0-4224 GCA_965372825.1 uncultured Gammaproteobacteria bacterium
TTTGTTTATAGGGATGTCGTAAATCAAGGATATTGTACAACGATGCATGTCGCTCGCGCCTCATAATACTTGTTCTCTTAGCTGAAATGGCGTATTTAATGGCCATTACGGAATCAAAATTCAATAGTATCCGAAAGCACTGCCAGTCCTTCAAGGACTGGCAGTGCTTCATAACCTAAAGTTTCGGGTTTTATTTAATGTGAATTCCTAAGAGTAATTATGTGGCGGAATTTGAATATTTAGTCTCGCTTAACAAGTCTGCGATAATATTCCACCCCCCTGTCACCTATCGATTAAGTTGCTGAATTATAAGGGGGCGATAGAAAAGGACTTACCCATTGGCTCTGGCGGATTTGACGTTTGCTAGGGTCAAAACTCCAGGATTTCTGGAGACTGCTATGGATAGTACGATAAATCTTGTAAGAATCTGACAATGTAGGATATTTTTAATACAAACCCGCTACATTATCACCTTTTTGATACTTAGCTAGGCCTGATTTTAAAAGTGTACGGTAGTGAAAAATCTATTAGGATGTAACCGTTCAGATCCTCCCTAGAAAATATCAAAATACCCCGTCATTCCTGCATGCTGCTAGCAGGGATCTATACTCAACATGGATTCCTGATTAAACACTTCGGGAATGATGATGTTTTTATGAGGGTCTGCGAACAGTTACATTAGGATTGGTATTACCTATGAAAGAATTATTTTTGAATAAGCCTTATATACCTACTGCCAACAACAATCCTAAAGATCCTAAATAAGTTAATAGAAAATAAAGAATGGATAAGCTAATACTCACTTGCCAATTAAATTCAAACAACTCTTTCAAAAGATAAGCAATAATAGCTAGGGACCAGAAAATTAAAAAAGCGGCAATATAAATAGGATAGGTTTCCACGGCTGTGCCTTTAGCAAAAATAAACCAAAAAGCTAAAGGTAAGCCTAAAATATAAATAAAATTTTCACAAACTAATATAGCCGTCAAAAAACGCTCAAAATTATAAAACCCTTCATCTTGCTTAAATACAATAGCCGCCATAAAGGCCAAAGTAATCAATATTTCAAGAAAAACCTGAAGAAAGGCTTCAATAGGATCACTGATATTAGCCTGAATAAATAAGCCGAACAGCAAATAAAGACCTATATTAATCCATAAAAATTTTCTATCTGTGGGTAAATCATGTGGCTCACCACTAAACCAGCAAAGCTGTATATAATCTTTTAACATATGTTTTATTATTTTTTTAAACTAAAGAAATATAAAATATTGGTGAAAATCAATCTCTATTCAGTACGCGGCGACTACCATTGCCTTCTGGTTCACTGATAATATTTTCCTCTTCCATTTGGTCAATCATTCTAGCTGCGCGATTATAACCCACCTTAAAGCGTCGTTGTACACTAGAAATAGAAGCCTTGCCTGAATCCATAACAAAGCTTACAGCATCATCATATAAAACATCTACCTCATCGCCAGAGGTTTCATTATTGCTAGTAGATTCTACTGGCTCATCTTTAATGATTTCATCTAAATAGTTAGCGCCACCTAAAGACTTTAAGAAATCAACCACGGCATGTACTTCATGATCGTCAACAAAAGCCCCATGAGAACGAGTAGGAACGCTGGTACCTGAAGGTAAATAAAGCATATCACCATTTCCCAGTAGAGCTTCCGCGCCACCTTGATCTAAAATAGTACGTGAATCGATACGTGATGACACTTGAAAAGAAATACGCGTTGGTACATTAGCTTTAATTAAGCCAGTTAAAACATCGACCGAAGGACGCTGAGTCGCTAAAATCAAATGAATCCCCGCAGCCCGCGCTTTCTGAGCCAAACGAGCAATTAACTCTTCAACTTTTTTGCCGACAACCATCATCATGTCAGCCAACTCATCAATAACAATAACTATACTTGGCAGGGTTGATAAGACAGGGAAGGTTTGCCCCTCCTCTAAAGGATCGACTAATTGATATAAAGGGTCACGAATCGTTTCACCGTTTTCCTCTGCCTCTTCAATCTTTTGATTAAATCCTGCTAGATTCCTAACACCTACTTTCGCCATTAATTTGTACCGCCGCTCCATTTCTGCCACAGCCCAGCGCAAAGCATTTTGCGCTTCTTTCATATCAGTCACTACCGGGGTTAATAAGTGTGGAATTCCTTCATAAATAGACAATTCCAACATCTTTGGATCGACCATAATCATACGCACTTGCTCAGGCGTTGCCTTAAATAACATGCTTAAGATCATGGTATTAATCGCTACCGATTTACCAGAACCAGTCGTTCCAGCAACTAATAAATGTGGCATTTTCGCCAAATCAGCAACAACAGTATCACCCGAAACATCTTTACCTAAAGCAAGCGTCAACGGCGATTTAGCCACTTGAAAAGCCTCTGAAGTTAAAATCTCACGAAAAGAAACTAACTCACGCTCTTGGTTAGGTATTTCTAGTCCAATAAAAGGCGTACCTTCAATAATTTCTACCACTCGCACACTGGTTACAAGCATGGCACGCGCTAAATCTTTTGCTAACCCGGTAACTCGACTAACCTTAATACCTGGCGCTAAAGATAATTCAAAGCGAGTAATAATAGGCCCAGGATAGGCTCCAACGACTTCCACTGAAATTTTGTAATCGAGCAATACACGCTCCACTGAGCGTGACATTTCATCTAGCTCACCCTCAGTATAAGAATAAATAGATTGCTGATGTTCATCTAATAATTCAATGGCTGGTAAAGTATATTTAGGTTTATTAAAATGATTCACTGGCTTAGATAAATTATTGGCAAATCCAGCAATTAAACGTGCAGCTTCTTGTTTAGCTAAAGTGTTTTTATCTTCTATGCTTTCTGTTGCAAGACGTGTCGCGGCAGCCATAATTTCGGCCATAGACAGTTTTGGCTTATGAGCTTCAGTTATTTCATTTTCTGCAGGCTTAACGGCTTCAGGTTCTTCAGATAAAGGTTTATCAGGTGATTGCTCCTCAGGAGCAATCGTCGATAGACTGGCCATAATTTCAGCGATTGAAGGACTTAACTCTGGTTTATTATCATGACTAATATTCTCAGCTAAAGAAATGTCCTCTTCTTGCTCTTCTTGCTCTTCTTGCTCTTCTTGCTCTTCTGTAGCTTCAGTACGTTCAATCTCTGAAATATCAAAATACTCTTCAGAATCAGCCATAGGTACATTAACAAGCGGCTCAACAGGTGGGACGTCATCCGCCGCCCAATCTTGTTTATCTTGGAAAAACGATTTCAAATCACGATCAAAATCTACCTCTTCAGAATTATCGCGTAAATTAGCCGCTTCTCTTGCTTGCTCTTCAGTAAAAATTTCCACATCAGGGTTAAGATTGTCAGTCGCAAGGGAGCTATCTACAGAGTATTCATTAGCTATTAAAGGCTCAAAGCCTTCAGTGCTATATTCCTGCCGTTCGGCAGGCTGGTTTTCATTGGTAGTCGGGACAACAAAATCCATTGCTACAGGGATTTTCGGCTCTTCCGCTAAGGTATCTTCTGAGTGAATCGGTTCAAAGTTAAACACACGCTCATTATTTAAAGCTTCTTCGGACATAATCTCAGAAAAAACAGGTTCAACTATTTCACTAGCGGGACTTTTTATTACAGGCCTGACACGAGAAAATCTCTCTTTCCACCCGCTTGTTTTTTTGATGACGCTGCTGGGCCTATCGACACGACGGTTAGGTTTTTTAACTTCTATGCCACGCCATCCTTGAATAGCCACATAAACCCAATCCACGCCCATTAAAGTATATTTACCAACCGCTTCAACACCTCGTAACCAAGAAATACCAGTATATTTTTCCAGCACCATAAGCCCAGCAAATAAACTAGCACAAGGAATAATAATTAAAGCAAGCGCACCAAAAACATCAGCAAGCTCTAAATTCTCACCGCTACTACCGACTGTTTGAATCAGTAATACAAGTCCGACTAGCGCAAGCACTAAAAGTCCTGAAAATATAATTCCACGCCATGGCAATGCAGAAAAAAAGGAAAAGTAATTTTTAGGTGGAGTTATCTTTCTATTCACTGATGATCACTATAAGTTGAATTAAAATGGTATACGCTATGAGGAATTTATAATCTAAGGGGAGTTTCTCTTTATTCACAGACAAATACCTATAAAAACACCGTCATTCCCGAAGCCTACCCAGTCAAGCGTGGGCACAAGCTTAATCGGGAATCC
>CBDVDU010000231.1:0-4173 GCA_965372825.1 uncultured Gammaproteobacteria bacterium
GAGCGTTTTCTTGCGAAACCCATCATTCTGCGTGAGGTTGATGGGTTTCATTGCGTGCCTAAAAACAGGCACTCCATTCTACCCATCCTACATAAATGTTAAATTAATTTTTATTAGGTACTTACTTACCGCTAAAAAGGCTCCTTTATGGAGCCTTTTTTTTTGCCGCAATAAACTTTAGACACATGTCTTCCAATAATGGCATATCCATATACTGCACAACTGTGTCAGCCATTAAATCAATCCCCTGCTCCCGTAGTGCAATAAAATCCACTGCTTGTATTTTCTGCACGCCTGCCCAATGCAAAAGAGCAGTACAAGCCTCCGGCTGATCAAAAACACCATGCAAATAAGTACCTAAAACCTGCTGATCATTTGATATAGCCCCTTCCTCCACATCGCCTTCCAGCTCAATTACCGGCGCTAACAAGGCAGGCCCTTCCGAAATGCCCGCATGAATTTCATAGCCACGCACAACGGCATCAGCCATTAATAGTCGCCCCGTGACTTGATTTAAAATTTTATCTTCATTTAAGGTCGTTTGCATATCCAACAAACCTAAGCCCTTGCTAGAGCCAGGATTCCCTTCAATACCTAAAGGGTCATGCACCAGATTGCCAAGCATTTGATAGCCGCCACAGATCCCCATAACTTTGCCACCGTAGCGCAAATGCTGAAAAATAAACTTTTCCCAACCCTGCTCTCTAAGCCATGCTAAATCAGCTCGAACCGACTTACTTCCCGGCAAAATAATTAAATCTGCTTTTGCCACTAAATCAGGATTACTGCTAAACTGAATATTCAACCCTTTATTTAAACGCAAGGCATCAAAATCAGTATGATTACTCATGCGCGGAAAGCGCGGAATGACAATATTGAAAGCCCCTGCCCCGACCTCCGACTGCTTTACTTCGACACTATCTTCAGATTCTAAATACAAATCATGCAAATAAGGCAGAACGCCAAATACTGGCTTCCCCGTGCGTTGCTCCAACCAATCAACACCAGGCTGCAAAATATCAATATCACCGCGAAAACGATTAATGACAAAACCCAACACTCGTTGCTGCTCAGACTCGCTCAATAAATCCAAAGTACCTACTAAATGTGCGAACACTCCGCCTCGATCTATATCAGCCACAATAATAACCGGGCAATCAACCACTTCTGCAAAACCCATATTCGCGACATCTCTATCGCGCAAATTAATCTCAGCCGGACTCCCTGCCCCTTCGACCACCACACGCTGATAGCTTTCCTCTAAACGCGCAAAAGAATCCAAAATAACCGGCATCGCTTGTGCTTTATAGGCATGATAAGCTTTCGCATCCAAATTTTTCACCGCTTTCCCTTGGAAAATAATCTGCGCGGTTTTATCTGAATTAGGCTTAAGCAAGACAGGGTTCATATCTGTATGCGGCGGCAAACCACAAGCCATCGCTTGCACCGCTTGAGCACGACCAATTTCGCCCCCCTCCGCAGTAACCGCACTATTTAATGCCATGTTTTGCGGTTTAAAAGGTGCAACGGAATACCCTTGACGCTTAAAATAGCGACACAAACCTGTGACTAATGCACTTTTTCCCGCATCAGAAGTCGTCCCTTGCACCATAAGCGTTATTGCTGGCATTGATTTCCTTTTATGTTAAGAATAGCGCCTCTAGCGCTGTGAAATAGTCTGCAAGGCAGCCGTCAAATATACCCACTCAGACTCATTAGCAGGCAAGCCAAACCGTAAACTTGCAGGCTGCACAAAAAGTCGCGTAAAAACAGCCTGCTTAGCAAGTAAGTCATGAATTTCTGCTGCATTTTCCGTGATCACCCACTGAAATAGCGGCGTAGAACCTGTTGGCATTAATTGATAATCACGTAGCAAACAAGCCAAGCGTTCACTATCTTGCTGTAGCTTCATTTGCGTATCGCCTTGCCACTGCTTATCTTGTAGTGCACAAGCCGTAACAAAGCGCGTAGGATTGCTTAAAGCCCAAGGGCCAAGCAACTCATCCAGCCGACCTAAAATATCAGCTTCAGCTAAAACAAAGCCTGCTCGAATTCCAGCCAAACCAAAAAACTTGCCGATAGAGCGCAAAATAATTAAGCCCTTTAAAGGCGCGTAAGCACTTAAACTTAACTCAGGCACGCAATCAATAAAAGCCTCATCAACAACCAACCAGCCATTTTTTTTCTGCAACACTGCCAACCAAGCAAAACACTGCTCTTTACTAAACTGGCAAGCACTGGGATTATTTGGATTAACCAATACCAAGCAATCTAACTGATCAATATGCAGATCAATATCGTTAGCCGATAAGCTCACTATTGTATGCCCCGCTTTCTGCCAAGCATGTGCATGCTCAGCATACGATGGCGTTACAAGACCCACCACGCTCGATTTACGCAACTGCGGCAAAGCCTGAATAGCCGCCTGTGAACCCGCAACAGCGAGCAAAGAATCACATTGATAATAATGCTGTGCAGCATCAATAAGCCCATCCAAATTCTCCGGCAAGCGCAACCAGACGGCATCAGGAATTTTTGGAATAGGATACCCATTCGGGTTAATACCAGTGGACAAGTCAAGCCAGTCACTCACTGGAATTTGATATTTTTTCGCCGCCTCCAGCAAACGCCCACCATGTTTAAGCAACAAATTCCCCTAGAAAAATAACGCACAACCATAATAGCGCCGTTAAAACGACCAATAAATTAGCACGCTTTATATCATCATTAACCGCGATACGTCCAACACCCAAAATAGCTTTGTTTTTTAATAAGCCATGATAAATCGCTGAACCACCTAATTGCACATTTAAACAACCTGCGCCCGCACTCATAACTACACCCGCATTTGGACTTTCGCAAAAGGGACTTTGTGTTCGCCAACAAAACCAAGCCTTTTTACTATCGCCCAACAATAAATAACTGAAGGCAGTCAACCGAGCCGGCAGCCAATTTAATACATCATCTAAACGCGCAGCAGCAAATCCAAAATGTAAATAACGCGTATTTTTATAGCCCCACATCGCATCCAAAGTATTACTTAAACGATAAAATAGCGCACCTACAGGCCCAGCAATAACAAACCAAAAAATCGGTGCAAAAACAGCATCAGCACCATTTTCCAGCGTCGTTTCTATCGTTGCTTTACGTATTTGCAAAGCATCCATTTGCTGCGTTTCCCGACTAACAATCATGGAAATTGCCAACCGAGATTGCGCCAAGTCACCTTGCCGCAAAGGCCGGTAAACCGCCAAAGTATGCTGCAATAAACTTCTAGGAGCAATACAGAAATAAAGAATAATAGGACTTAGCCATTGATTAAAAATTTCTGACTGCACCAACATAAATACGACAATACTTATCGGCAAAACAGCAAAAGCCAAAGCGAGGAAACCATAGGCTTTTTGCTTTACATTAGATTCATAATTCGATTGAATAAATTGCCTTTCTAAATAACTCGCCCACTGACCAAAAAATACCAATGGATGCCATTTTTTAGGCTCCCCCAATAAAATATCAAGTAATAAGGCAAGAAAAAGCGCAAGAGCAATAGACATCTAGTAAACCATCCTAGCTTGAGAAAATTTAAGAGATAAGAAAGAGGCGTGCAGGCAGATAGAAATTTGGCACCATCCACGCATCAACAGATACAAACTAGAAGATATAAAAAGAATAATTGAAACCAGTTGAGATAAAATTTTAGGCATAAAAAAACCAGCTAAAAGCTGGCGTTTTTTATATCATCTTCTGTGGCGGGCTCTCCGGGATTTGAACTCGGGACAATCACATTAAAAGTTCAATCCAGCCAACCTAACAATACTGCATACTACCTATAAGTCCCTATAAACCTAATGATACACCGCATTAAAGATAGTGTAAAGTAGTTAAAAGCAGCATGAAGGAGTATAAATCACTGTAGTTTAAATAGATGCAAATCGAACGTAACTGTTCACAGACCCTCATAAAAATATCGTCATTCCCGAAGTGTTTAATCAGGAATCTGTTTGTTGATATAGATTCCTGCTAAAGGCATCATTAGGTTGTAGCTTGTCATTTCCAGATAGTGCAACGTCAACAAGCTGTTTTAAAAACTAAAATAAGGAATCTCATAAAAATGCTCATATCCAATCATTATAATTTGGCTATAAAGAATGAGCTTATCGGGGCGCAGTG
>CBDVDU010000232.1:0-4157 GCA_965372825.1 uncultured Gammaproteobacteria bacterium
AGCTTTTTCAAATGCTGCTATAAAATCTAGATAAACCGGCTTATCGCTCGTTAGCATAGACTCAAGTAAGGCATGCTGAACTTTATACTTAATATTACCCACAGCTAAAGGGCCAACACCTACAGCATTGTTAGCATTAGTTGCATGAACTAATGGCGCGCCAAAATCATTGAGCTGGATACCAGCTATGCCTGATGGAGGGACAGCATTAACATCACCTGCAACCTTAAGTTGTTTAGCATGGCTTAAAACTTCAGTATTTAAAATTTGAATGCCGGCTTTAGCAGTACAGAAAATAATATCAGCATCTTCAATGAGAGCAATTTTATCTTCATCATAGGTCGCGACTGTACCAGATAGATTCGAGTTAAAACGGCGATTGTATTCTTCTGCAAGAGCCTGTGCAGCTTCACTAGAAAAATGATCAACTAAAGTGGTCGTTGCACCGGCTAGGGATGTAATAACCCCTGTAGCGATGCCCACAGGCCCTGTACCACCAAATACTAAAGCTTTGCAATCCTTTAGTTCTTTGTTGTGTTTTTCTTTCAGTTCTTTTTCTACACAAGCGACTAAAGCAGCTGCTGTCGTAAATGCACCACTTGGGTCAGCAAAAACTGAGACTTCAAAAGGAGGCACCATGGCTTTTTTTGCACCATTAAGCATATCAACTGCTACGCCTAAATCCCGACCACCAATAAAAATCGCTGTTTTTTTAACGCCCGAAGGTCCACGAGAGAAGATGACGTCTTGAGTTAGTCGGCCTATGCTTTCTAACTTTACATTGGCATAAGGCATTAATACATCAAAGTCACAGTCCAATGCCATATTGACATCAAAAGGGCTGTTATTTTGCATAGGGTCGAACATATGTAATATGCTTCTTTTAGCCATGAGGAGTCCTTGTTTTAAAAAATTGGTTAAATTCTATAGAGATACCTGATTACCCACAACTCTCAGCTATACTTTGTCACTCGTGCATGCTTTTAGCAGGAATCTAGTAGCTTAAGCATAGATTCCCGATAAAGCTTGTGCCCAGGCTTGACTGGGTAGACTTCGGGAATGACGAGTTTGTTAACATGCTGATTATTCATGTTTTATTTTACTCTGGCTGAGAGCCGTACGTAATCAGGTAGAGATAAAAGCACATGGAATAATCCATGTGCTTTTTATGCGTGTAAAGGGTTTATTTAGAAGCTTGAATATATTCGCGAGCTGCTGCGAAAGCATGTTCAAAATGCAAATAAAGTGGATGATCTTTTTCAATCATAGTCTTTAGTAATTTGCTTTGCACTTGGTATTTCACATTGCCAATCGCTAAAGCGCCAACACCAACAGCACCACTCTGAGATCCAGCAATAGCTTTACCATTGTCAAAAGGATCTAAACCAGCAACACCTGATGGTGGAACCGCATTAACATCCGCTGCGACTTTTAATTGCGGTGCTGAAGCAACTAATTCAGCGCTTAATAGTTCAATGCCTGCTGCACCTGTAGCAAAAACAACATCGGCAGTTTTAATGTATTCCGCTTTATCTGCATCAGCGCCAGCCGTGATAGTGATTTTACCTGCGCCGAATTCTTGGTTACACATATCAGTAATGCGCTGTGCTTTATCTAATTGACGGCCAATAATTCGGACATTTGCACCAGCTTGGGCAGCTAAAACGGCTGCCACCTGACCCACTGGCCCTGTACCACCCAAAACAAGGACGTTTTTACCTGATAAATCTGTGCTAAATTTGGTTTTTAGTTGATCTTCAACAACCGCAACCATACCCGCTGCAGTTGTGAAAGCACCGCTAGGATCTGCTAAGACAGAAACTTGAAACGGAGGAAACATAGCCTCAGTTGCCGCTTTTAACATATCCATCGCTTGTTTAGTATCACGACCACCAATAAAAAAACCGGTGAATTTCAAGCCTTTAGGGCTACGTGAAAAAATAGCATCTTGTACTAAGCCCTGAACTTCATCAGGCTCAACATTGGTATAAGGTATGGCAGAAACCCAGCCAGCATCAACGGCCATATTGACATCAAAAGGACTTAAGTTTTTTGCTGTGGTTAGCATGTGTAAGATTAAAGGTTTAGACATAGGGCTCTCTATAAATTGAATTGAAACTGGAATTATTTTCTAAGTATAAAATAAAACGCAGGCTATTCACAGGATCTAATTAACAGGAAGGGTATTTGTGAGAGTGGCTTTAGCCGCGATTTCATACAAGTCGTGGCTAAAGCCCCTCCCACGAGACATTTAGCCTAAGCAGAAATAATGGCGTTAAAACAAGCGCTCGGGCGCATAACTTTCTCAACGAGTTCTTTATTCGGGAGGTAATAGCCGCCAATATCAACATGACCCACATGCGTGGGGCTTAGCTCTGCAACGATTTTACTTTCATTGTCACTTAGCTGTTGGGCAATAGGGATAAATTGAGCTTGTAAGGCTTTATCCTCTGTTTGTTCGGCTAAGGATTGCGCCCAGTACATTGCTAAATAATAATGACTACTCCGCGTATCACCCGCACCGACAGTATGTGATGGCGATTTATTGTTATTTAAATATAGACTATTAGCCTTGTTTAAGGCATTTGCCAGTACTTTTATTGATGGTTTATGGGTTTTTTCAGCTAAATCTTCTAAGGACACGGCTAAGGCTAAAAATTCACCTAAAGAATCCCACGCTAAATGATTTTCTTCTAATAATTGTTCAACCAGTTTAGGAGCAGAGCCACCCGCTCCCGTTTCAAATAAACCACCGCCTGCGAGTAAAGGCACAATGGAAAGCATTTTTGCGCTAGTGCCCAACTCTAAAATAGGAAATAAATCAGTTAAGTAATCACGCAAAATATTACCTGTTACCGAGATAGTATCTTCACCTGCTTGTACGCGTAATAGCGTGTAATTAATCGCTTCAATTGGAGCCATGGTTTTAATGGTTAAGCCATTGGTATCATGGTCTTTTAGATACGTTTCAACTTTCGTGATTAAGTTAGCATCATGGGCGCGTTTGGTATCTAACCAAAAAATAGCCGGTAATCCAGTTAAGCGTGCACGAGTAACGGCTAATTTAACCCAATCTTGTATCGGTAAATCTTTGGTCTGACACATGCGCCATATATCGCCTGCTTCAACCGCATGTTCCAATAAGATAGTGCCTGCTTCATCGGTAACGCGTACCGATCCTTTGGCTGGTATTTCAAAAGTCTTATCATGCGAGCCGTACTCTTCCGCTTTTTGTGCCATTAATCCGACATTATTGACTGTGCCCATTGTTGTGACATCAAAAGCACCGTGCTGTTTGCAGAAATCAATTGTTGCTTGGAAGACACCTGCATAACTGCGGTCAGGAATCAGAGCTTTAGTATCATGTAACTGTCCATCTTTGCCCCACATTTTTCCAGAAAAACGAATAGCTGCTGGCATGGAGGCATCAATAATCACATCACTAGGGACGTGTAAATTAGTAATACCTTTATCAGAGTTGACCATCGCTAATGCTGGACGTGATTCATAGACGACTTGAATATCAGCTTCAATCGCTAAACGCTGCTCATCAGGTAAGTTGGCAATTTTTGCATAAACATCACCTAAGCCATTGCGCGTATTAATACCCAATTGCTTAAAGGTGTCAGTGTATTTAGCAAAGACTTCTTTATAGTAAACATCGACAGCATGGCCGAAAATAATTGGATCAGATACTTTCATCATAGTTGCTTTAAGATGCAATGACAGCATGACACCTTCAGCTTTAGCTGCCTGCATCTCTTGTTCAAAATAAGCACATAAGGCACTACAGCTCATGACTGAAGCATCAAGGATTTCGCCTGCTAATACCCGCGTATTTTGTTTGAGTACCTGAGTCGTGCCAGAAGCATTAAGGAATTCAATTTTTACACTACCAGTCTCTTTAATCACGACGGATTTTTCACTGCCATAAAAGTCACCGTCAGTCATTGCGATAACCTCTGACTTAGACTCAGCTGACCACGCACCCATCGTGTGTGGGTGTTTTTTAGCATATTCTTTAACAGGCGCAGCGACACGGCGATCTGAATTACCTTCACGTAAAACAGGATTAACCGCGCTGCCTAAGACTTTGGCGTAACGGGCTTTAATGTCTTTTTCCATCTCATTACTGGGAGCTTCAGGGTAATCAGGAA
>CBDVDU010000233.1:0-4150 GCA_965372825.1 uncultured Gammaproteobacteria bacterium
TTAATCGTAGCAATGTACTTACCTATTTTCAAACTCGGCGCGGCTGTCGGTTAAAGTTAGCGAATGGTTTTTAATCGTTTCATTTTATGTAAATAAATAAAACAAATTCTTTAAAAGCAATATGTTTGGAGGGCCGTCAAAATAAGACGGCCTTTTTTTGTTTCAATTTACTTGAATTCTAAAGATGCAGTCAAGAAGCTCATTGAGTACGGACATGGCAACTACGACATTGAAAGTCTCAAAGATCAAGAAATTGGGAAACTAAAGGCTAGAACTCAAAGAGTTCGAAGACGAGCGGGAGCGACTTGCGTATGCGGCAATGATCGCACGTCACCATAATATCGATCCTGAACAATTCAACGAGAAATCACCACTTCTCAGAGCAAATGAAAAGAAAACTGAGAAAAATATCATCGACATGAGTGACCCCATTATAGCGGCTTTCCGAGAGAAGAAACGATGAACAATCATGGGGCGCACTAAATATCTAATGCGGCTTGATTTTTGGCGAAGGTATTGCTTTAGTACGACTCCCCAACTACTTTCGAATTTAACTCCAACTCTGCTTTATCTACAAAATATTGTGGCAACTGATCTTTAATAGTCGGTGCTAATTCTTTAAACTCATTAACCTGCTTAACTAAATTCCCCTTACCGCTAACTAGCTGCCCCTCTGCTTTACTGTAAGATTCTTGAGCGTTATCTAGGCCTTTTTTTATTCCCTCAAAACTGTTTAAAAATGTTTTTAATTTTTTATAAACACCTTCTGCTTTTTTTACTAATTCTGCAGTATGCTTATTTTGGTTTTCATAATGCCAAAGTTGGCGCACAATATTTAAACTGGTGAGCAAAGTAGTAGGCGTAGCGACTAATACATTTTTCTCAATGGCTTTCTGAAATATTGATTCATCTGCTTTCATTGCTTCAACAAAGGCAGACTCAATTGGAACAAACATAAAAACCATTTCTGGTGAATTGACTCCCTTGAGCTTATAGTATTCTCTATCAGATAATTCTTGAATTCTGTCAGAAAAAGCCTTTACATGCTCTTTAATTGCTTGCTCTCGCTCTAACTCATCTTCACTATTAACATAGCGCGTATAGGCGCTTAATGAGACTTTTGCATCAATAATTAGATGTTTATCCTGAGGCAAATAAACAACAGCATCAGGCCGTCCTCTATTGCCTTCTTCATAATTAAAGCTATCTTCACGCTTATAATCTTTACCCAATATAAGTCCAGAGCGGTCTAATACATTTTCTAATATTAATTCGCCCCAATTTCCCTGAACTTTTCTTTGCCCTTGTAAAGCCGTTGCTAAGTTATGCGCTTCTTTCGTCATCTTTTGATGCATTTCCTGAAGGTGCTTAAGCTCCGTTTTCATTTCAGTTTGTTGTTTTGTCCCTTCTTGATGTAAATTTTCAACTCTTCCTTTGAACTCATCTATTTGAAGTTTAAAAGGGCTAAGCATTGTATCGAGTGATTTTTTATTTAACTCATTAAAAGCCGTTCCTTTTGCCTCAAGAATATCATTCGCTAAATTCTGAAACTCAGTTTTCATAATGCCTTTTTGCTCATCTATTTGAGCTAACTGCGCCTTAAAATGCTTTTCTTTTTCATCAAGAGTTGTTTCTTGAGTCGCTAAGTCTTTTGATAATTTATTGCGCTCAGTCTCTACAGTAATCACTTTACCTTTTTGTTCGCTTAATTCGGCTTCTAATTTCTGAATCCTTTCTTGACGCTCTTTCTCTGTACTAATCCCTGATTCTAACTTAGCCTTGGCCGCAGAAAGATCTTCGTTTGTTTTAGTTAACTTACCTTGTAAATCATTAACTTTACACTGTTCCAATAAAAACAATTCTTTTAACTCTTCTAAATCACCCGCTAAGGCCTCATTTTTCTCTTCTAAAACGGCTATACCTGTCACTTGAACGTGAATCTGCGCAACTGATTCTTTTAACTTAGATTGAGTCTCACTGTGTTCTCTACCAAGTTGTTCTAACTTAGCAAGTTGCTGTTCAATTAAAACCTCTTGTTTAGCTAATGTCGCAGTAGCTTTTGAACGGCTGATAAAAAAACCAAGTACTAACCCTAACAATAAGGCGATACTGGCAGTAATAGGATCTATAGGCATAATTTGTTACTCCAAATAAACATTAGGGTTACCTTTCTTAACTGCTTACATCAACACTTTATTTCTTAAATCATCATAGGTAAAAATAACACCATATTTTACATCTACATGCTCTAAAGCATCAAAATGATTTTTAGCATATTCTTTTCTTCTCAATCTCTCTTAGCTGCATACTTTCCATGCTGCCTTTTGTTTCTGCAATAAAATAAACATACTTAAATTTATCGGTATCAAAAACGATTGCCCAGTCAGGGTTATAGTTACCAACAGGGGTAGGGATTTTAAAATCATTGGGAAGTTTAGCGTAAACTAAAACTTCTCCGCTTTCTAAGTCTTCGGCAGTAGAATGCTCTACTTCCTAGCTCACAAGTATCAAGTTGAAGAGCAACACCTAACAATAAAGCAGCTTAAGTTAGAAAGCACCGAGAACTCGACTACCATTACTGAGTTACGACAAGAAATTGAACAACTAAAGTCAAGCGGTAACGTCAGTCCCTTTTCAAAAGGTAAATAGATACATGTAACATTTGCGCTACCATCATTTTAAATGAAAAGCAGTCATTGCTCCCTATAGAGGGCAATGACTGCTTTTATTGCTTACATCCTTATCACCTGATACTATCAGTTATTGAGTGCACACCAAGCATTGCACCCATCAAAGTAAAGGACTACCCGCATGGACAAAAAAAAGCTCAGCGAAACGGATATTATCAGCAAATTTATCATGCCTGCTATTCAAGAAGCTGGCTGGGATTTAATGACACAGATCCGTCAGGAGGTTAAATTGCGCGATGGTAAAGTTATCGTGCGGGGGCAGTTGGGTATACGCAAGACGGTAAAGTCGGCTGATATTGTCCTCTACCATAAACCTAACCTACCGCTGGCGGTGATTGAAGCGAAAGCCAATAAGCATGAGATTGGCAAAGGCATGCAGCAAGGCATGGATTATGCGCGATTACTGGACGTTCCTTTTATCTTTGCCTCCAACGGTGATGGTTTCATTTTTCACGATAAAACCAATACCACGCAACTCGAAACAGAAATCCAGCTAGCCGACTTCCCTACCCCTGAACAGCTCTGGTTAAAATACTGCGCTTATCGTGGCTACACCGCCGCTCAGCTACCGTTAATCACTCAAGCCTATCATGATGATGGAAGTGGCAAAACGCCACGCTATTATCAATTAAAAGCCATTAATAAAACCATTGAAGCGGTCTCGGAAGGCAAAAACCGCATGCTCTTGGTGATGGCGACCGGCACAGGCAAAACCTATACGGCCTTTCAAATCATTTGGCGCTTATGGAAAGCCCGTCAGAAAAAACGCATTTTATTTTTAGCGGATAGAAATATATTGGTTGATCAAACCCGTATTAACGACTTTGAGCCCTTCGGCACTGCGATGACCAAAGTCACTGGTCGCACGGTCGATCCCGCTTTCGAGATACACCTTGCCCTATATCAAGCCTTAACGGGCCCTGAAGAAAATCAGAAAGCCTATAAACACGTCGATAAAAACTTCTTTGATTTAATTATTATTGACGAGTGTCATCGTGGTAGTGCGGCGGAAGACAGTGCTTGGCGTGAAATTCTGGAATACTTTAGTTCCGCTACGCAAATAGGTTTAACCGCTACCCCAAAAGAAACCAAAGAAATATCGAATACGGATTATTTTGGCGAACCCATTTATACCTATTCCTTAAAGGAAGGCATTGAAGATGGGTTCTTAGCGCCTTATAAAGTGATTCGAGTCGATATCGATATTGATCTACAAGGCTGGCGGCCGACCAAAGGTCAGATGGATAAAAATGGTGAATTGATTAATGACCGCATCTTTAACCAAAAAGATTTTGATCGTAACTTAGTCATTGATGAGCGTACCCAATTAGTCGCACAAACAATTACCAGTTATTTAAAACGTACCGACCCGATGGCAAAAACCATTGTCTTTTGTAACGATATCGACCATGCAGATCGTATGCGTCGCGCACTGATTAACTTAAATCCTGAGCAAGTCG
>CBDVDU010000234.1:0-4131 GCA_965372825.1 uncultured Gammaproteobacteria bacterium
TAGCAAAACCAGAGACAATTACTGATATTTAGTAATTAAAATAACAATGACCAGTTTTAGAGGTGCTCACTACCGCTACCAGGTAAGGCTGGTAGCGGTAGTCGACAGAGTTGACGCAGAGCAACTGTGGGAATTATTAATTCGCCGCGTGCCAACCAAAAAACGTTATTCTCTATTCGTTATGGTGTTTCTTATTGAGACCTAGATAATATCTCAGCTGTAATATCCAGATATTGTAGCAACAACTGGAGGCACTACTGTCAGGTACTGGACTATCAAATTTATGGCGCAATGATCCGGAAATGGCCAACAGTGAATTAGGAAGCGAACTGTGGCACGCGTCAAACGAGGATTTAGATAGCCAGTGATAAACTTCAGACAAAAACGGGTGGCAGGTGAGCTTGGTCGCTATAAGTAATGGAGGCTTCAGTGGTAAAACTTCGAGAAATGAACATCTACGATTATGATTCTGTCATCAATTTATGGCGTCAAACAGAAAGCATGTCTATTCGTGATGCAGATTCGAGAGAAAATATCGAAATTTATCTTCAGCGTAATTCTGGCTTTAGTTTCGTTGCCTTAAAAGACAATGAAATTATTGGTGCGGTGTTGGTTGGCACTGATGGTCGTCGAGGTTATTTACAACATTTGGCTGTTTGTTCAAAATATCAAGGTCAGAGAATAGGTTATGAACTGGTGTCTAAATCAGTGAATTCTCTTTCGTTAATCGGTATTTCGAAGACGCATTTATTTGTATGTAACGACAATGTGAAAGCTCAAGGTTTCTACGAAAAATTGGGTTGGTTTCCACGAGATGAGATTAGGATGTATTCATACAATAGTTCAAGCAATAGCAATGTTTAGTGGCAGCTTGTGACAAACTGCATTTATGTATTGGTCACGGCTTAGCATGGCGTTATTCCATGTCAATACAAATTATCGTTGGATCGTTCCAGACAGATCTAATATCGCTCTGAACAGGCGTTTGAAGCGCAATGGCACGAAAAGTCATGCTAGCCTCTAGGTTAAGTTTGTTTCGCTGGTTCAATGATCTTAATTTACCTTTTGAAATAAGCTCCGTTAATACAAACGAATAAAAGGGAACGAACCCATTTATATTACTACTGGCAAGCAATACAGCCCTGCTACTGTAAGTGATAGTTAAATGGTATATTCTCAAATAATAGCTTACGCAACCCCATTCGTTGAGAGGTTTGGGGAACTTGACCGTTTTATTATGTGCCTCTGGTTTTCGTGGGCGTGTCTTAAGTTATCAGCATACTAATCTGAAAGATTTTTTAGTAGCACACACTCAGGACAAACCCAGTCTTCAGGAATATCTTCCCAGAGTGTGTCTGGCTCAATGTTACTAAACCCCATCCACTGTTTAAAGTGGTTTATTATTAACCTCTTCCAGCAGAACTTTAATGCAGTGATTGAGCTCAGCTAGGGAAAAGTTCATGAGGGGTGCGAATATGCAAATCACTTCAACTTGCACTTACGGCCTACTGGCTTGCGCCCATCGTTCTTAACATTTGGAGTTACCTCCGCCTGTCCGATGCTTGCTATCTGGTGGTTAACCTACCTTGCCAGAGCGGGACTTTCACCCGATGGAATTATCGACCTTGCTCGGCCGCACACCCCATTGATTCTTAGAAAAGCAAGCTTATAGTCTTGGTAAAATAAGGGTTTTTCATGCCTTCTATTTACGATACAATCACCGCCTACTTTATGGTGTTCTTAACTGAAAACAGTCAAGAACTTAAATGGGAAGTTGGTGCGTGAAGTTCACTTTGCAAAGCCAACACTGCCCCCGCAACGGTAAATAAGTTAAAGATAAATCAAATACCACTGTATGCAAATATGGGAAGGTGATTTATTAGGCTCACGCCACTTATCAGTCCGGAGACCTGCCTAAAAGTATATTCGAGCAGCGGAGGGCTGGTTACGAAGCAATACTTTTAAAGTACTGTTATATCCTGTCGTCCCTGCATTAAGGAGCAAGTATTATTAATACTCTCGCTTCTAAGTTCCTATTTTAGCGCGGGCGGCGCAATGGATATTTATGCACAACACTCTCAAATTTTGCCTGCTATTTTCAGCAGCAACCCCAGTTTTTGCTCACCTTCATGGTGAGGCACAACAAAATAGTGCTTATCACTATAAATCTCCCGATGATATCGAACCGTTTAATGCGGTTGAGCACGATGAAGAATATTATGGCTGTGGCGGCTATTTACGGCTAGGTGCCATATATACCAAAACTCAATCTGTTCAAGGGCAATCAGCCGGTGCATTATCAGGCGAGTTAGGCTGTGGCTTTCAATATAATCAATATATAAAAGCACATGTCGCTGCCTTTGGCGTATTAGATTTAGCCTTTAATACACAACAAGATATCAATAAACACCCCGAATTCTTCAACCAATATAAGGATAGCTATATTATGTTGGGTGAAGCAGTACTGACGCTTTCTTACCAAAATTTTGAAGTACATTTAGGACGACAAAATTTTGATTCTCCTCACCTAGATAGTGATGACTTGCGCATGGTTGCCAATTTATTTGAAGCCTATCTAATCGACTATCACTATAGCGAAAGCGTGTATTTTGGTGCGGGGTTTGTACGAGAAGCGTCTGGCTGGGAAAATGGTGGAAATGCAGCAGATTTTGTCGCGATTGGCACAGCTTTAGGCGGAAAAAATCAAGGTTCATGGGTAAACTGGCTCTCTTTTGAACAGGAATCACTCAGTAGCACTGCTTGGTTATATGTCATTCCAGAGCATTTAACGATGTTATATGCTGACTTAGTCATTAGCAAAAAATTTAATGCCGACATTTCTTATGCCCTAGGCTTTCAATATGATGGCGGGCAAGAAATAGGTGAAGCTCGAATGGGTAATATTAATGCAAATACCATCGGGGTTATGGCTGCTATGACCGCTTACAATGTAACTTTTACCAGCGCCTATAACAAAAACTTTGGCAGCGCAGCCCTAACAAGTGTCGGTGGTGGTGCGTTTTTTACCTCCTTAGAAGACCAAACACTTGATGCCGTGGAGGGCAACGATGCTCAAAGTGTCATAGTTAGCCTAGAGTATGCTTTAGATAAGTGGAATGTAGGCTTTGCAGCAGGAGAATTCAGTGCACAAAACAAGCAGATTTATCACACCCAAGAAATTAATTATTTCATGAACTATAACTGGCAAGAAAAATTAAATATTGAATTTATGTATGCCTTTATTCAAGATAAAAATTTACCCATTAATACCCACCAAGTTCGCGCAATGCTAACTTATCAATATTAGAGAAATAACATGTATTTTAGAAATTTAGTTTTATCCGCTTTTACTATTGCCATTGTGGCTGGGTTGTTTTTAAGTGCTTACCAAGCTAGTGCTATTACCCCTATTATTTTAGAGTCTGAAGTCTACGAAGTACTCGAAGCTATCACTGAAGATACCCCAGAAGCCTGGTCGCCTGAAGATGGCACGGAACGTTCTGGTTTTAGTTTTATAGCCAATTTCTTAGTCTGTTTTGCTTATGCTTTATTATTAATGAGCGCAATGGCAACCCGTAAAAGCTTAACTGTTTCTCAGGGAGTATTTTGGGGGGCTTGTGCCTATTTAAGCATTTTTGTTGCACCCGCTATTGGTTTAGCGCCTGAAATCCCTGGCATGGAAGCGGCACATTTAGAAGGTCGCCAAGCCTGGTGGTTATTAACCGTTCTCTTTACTGCTTTAGGGTTATGGTCATTAGCCTTTAAACCCAGCCCTTTTAAGATATTTGCCAGCCTTTTAATATTAACACCACATCTTATTGGTGCACCACAACCAGAGCATCATGGTTTTGTTAATCAAAACCCTGAAGCCATCACTGCATTAACTGATTTATGGCATCAATTCATTATACAAACCAGTATTGCTAATGGCTTGCTATGGCTTATAATCGGTACGCTGTCCGCTATTTTAACTTTAAAATTTATTTTTCCTTTAGATTATCAGGAGTAAACTTATGTCTCAAATAGCAGAAAACCAAGTTCTAGCTGTAACGACTAGCTCAAAAAATACGCAAATTTTGATAGTCCCTGCAAATCAATGCAGGTGGTAATTTTCAGGGCTTTTTGACATAG